>CAZWUP010000024.1:0-18627 GCA_964637045.1 uncultured Porticoccaceae bacterium
ACCTGACCTGACCTGACCTGACCTGACCTGACCTGACCTGACCTGACCTGACCTGGGCGGCTAGCAGTCCCTGCCGGCTTGGGCTCCCCTCAGCGCGGCCCGCAAAGCGCCGCGGCCAAACCTGTGAACCCGTAACACGCCTCAGGTCGAAGGTTCACTGGCGAGGCACCGGCCTTAACACCACTAATCCATCCACGGCAACGGCGCCGTCCGCGCCGAGGATTACCGGGTTGACATCCACTGCCTCAAGCCTGTCAGCCGCCGCCAGGGCGAAGGCCTGCAGGCTCAGCAGCATGTCCACCAGCTGGCTGCGGGCGAGGGCGCCGTCCCAGCGGGGGCTGGCAAGGAGGCGACCCAGGGGGGAGTCGTCCAATTGGCCTTCCAGGGCGTTGCGGTCGACGGGGATGGACCAGGTGGTGACCGACTGCAGGGCTTCGGTAAAGACACCGCCGAGTCCGGCGATCAATTGCATGCCGGTATCCTCACTGGTGGCGATACCGACAATGGCTTCCGCTTTGCCCGCAACCATGGGCTGAACGATACATTCCTCGACGCCCATGGCGGCATGGGCCCGGTGCAACTGGCTGGCGCTGCTCAGCTGGGTATGCACCAGCCCGGCCTCGCTCTTGTGGGCGATACCCTTGGCGACACCTTTGACCACCACCGGCCAGCCCAGCTTGACGGCGGCTGCTTCGGCCTCGGCTGCGGACCGGCAGCGCACCAGGGGCACCGTGTTTACGCCACAGGTGGCCAGCAGCTCCAGGCTGTCGGGCTCCGTCAGGGCTCCGCCACCAGCGCTGAGGGGCAGGGACCTTGGCACACCGGGGGCGACAGCGACCGGGGGTGGGGTAAAGCAGGCGGCGATACCCTGCAGGCAGGTGTCGGTGTCGACAAAAAACGGCAGGCCTGCGGCGCTGATCAGGGCCCTCTGGTCATCCGCCAGGTCCCCGGGCACCAGTACGACCACTCCCTTGCCGGACACCTCGCCGGCGCGGATGGCGGCCTGGCTCAACAGTTCGTTGGGTTTGCCCGGGAGGCGGTGAAATTGCATCAGCAACATGCCGATGGCGGGATCCGAGGCAATCGCCGTGGCAAGGGGCCCAACGGCGGCAATGCCGTTGAAGACACCGATATCCGTGGGGTTGGCGGCGCCGGCAAAGCGCTGGTACACAGCCAGTTTGGCATAGGTTGCGGCACTGTAGTCCGGTAGAGACACCCGGTGCCGGGTGGCGATATCCGCGATCAGTGAGCCCCCCGCGCCAGAGGTGGAAAAGGCACCCAGCCCCCCCTGACAAAAGCCGAAACGGGACAGCAGCACCGCCCCGGCGACGAAGCCCTCGAGGGAGTTCGCCGCAGCCACACCACTGGCTCTGAACAGGGCGAGATAGGCGGCGGCGCTGCCCGTGAGACGGCTGGAGTGGGCGGTGGCCGCCTTGGCGCCCACCTCGGAGACGCCGATCTTGAGGGCGATTACCGACTTGCCCGCAGCCCTCGCCCGGGTGGCCAGCTCGCGAAAGCGGGGCCCGCTGCTGAGGGAGTCCAGCAACAGGGCAATCACCCTGGTGCTGTCGTCGCCGATAAGGAACTCCATATAGTCGAGCACATCCAGGTCCCCCTGGTTGCCCGCCGACACAAACATGGAGAGGGCGCCCCCCAGGGGTTCCATGAGCTGGAGCATGGGGTCGAACAGGGCGCCACTGTGGGACAGAATGGCGATATTGCCCCGGCGCAACCGGCGGGAATGGCCGGTGTTGAATCCCAGGGCCAAGTGCGCTGGCGTGCTGTAAATGCCGTTGCAGTTGGGGCCGATGATACGGATCCCTGTGGTGCGCACGATGTCGTCCAGCTCCTGTTGCCGGGCAATGCCCTCGGGGGTGTTCAATTCGGCAAATCCCGAGGCCCCGATAATCACAAAACTGACTCCGGCGGCGGCACAGTCCCGCACCCCCTGGGGGGTGCGGTCGGCGGGCAGCGACATGTACACCACATCCACCTTTCCGGGAACTTCGCCGATGCTGTCGTAGCCGCGAACTCCGGCGATCTCCCCCAGGTCGCGGCCAATGGGGTAGGCCGGGCCTGGGTATCCACCATTGAGCACATTGAGGAAGGTCCGGGTCCCCAGTTTGCTGGGGTCCTTGGATACGCCAATAACGGCAACGGCCGACGGGAAGAACAGTTTGTTGAGATCACTGCTGACCTCGGGTTTCGGGTTGTTCATGGGTAACTTGTCCCTTCAGTGTTGGGGCGGCAATCAGCGGTTTTTCCACTCCGGCTTGCGTTTTTCGGCAAAGGCGCGAAACCCTTCCACCCGGTCTTCACTGAGGTAGGGGCTGATGCCTTCATTGAGGTGGATCGCCGCGTTCAGTGGCATGCCTGAGGCCTTGACCATGGTCTCCTTGATGCGGCGCAGGGTAATCGGGGCGTTGGCCACCAGCTTGGCGGCGATTTCCCTGGCCTTGGCCATTTCCTCACCGGGGGCGGTGAGGTGGTTGATCAGCCCCCAGCGGTGGGCGTCGTCGGCGCTGATATAGTCGCCGCAGTAGAGCATTTCAAAGGCAATGGCCGCCGGCACCAGACGCGGCAGGATGACTGTGGCAAAGTGGGCGCCCATGCCGCGTTTTGCCTCGGGCAGGCCGAGGCGCACATGGCTGCCGGCAATGCGCATATCGCAGGCGGCGGCAAGCTCAAAGCCGCCCGCCACGGCGCTGCCGTTGAGCACGGCGATGGTGGGTTTGTAGGTGTTGAGCACCACTTCGTGAATATTGCGCACACTGCTACCCAGGGGGCCGCGCATTCGTTTGTTCCTGGCGTCGTCCGCCAGGGAGGCCTTGATGTCGGCGCCGGAGCAGAAGCTGCGTTCGCCGCTGCCGGTGAACAGAATCACCCGAACATCGTCGTTGAAATTGGCGTCGACACAGGCCTCGCTGATTTCCATGGCGACGTCCGGCGTCAAGGCATTGGCCCGCGCGGGACGATTGATGGTGATGGTGCGAACGTAATCGACGGTGTCGATCAGTACTTCCTCAGACATGGTGTTGTCTCCTGGGTAGGGGCAGGGTGGCAGCCTTGCGGCGTGGCGTTGCTGATCTTCCCCGCGGCCGGCAGGCTGTGGGGAAGCTGCGCAGCGCTCACCCGAAAGCGGCTGCAGGATACAGGGAGCCCCGGGAATCATGGCAGCTTCAGGGGCCATTGTCGTCGGCGATGTACCCTGAAGTGCCTTGCCAAATTCGCCGTCAGTTGGCAAACCTGTAGGTCAGCTCCAGCCCGTACTCCCGCGGTCTGTTGTACTGGTGCATGATTACCCCGGTGGTGGTGGACAGGTCCAGGCCGCTGACCATTTCCCGCTCATCGGTGAGGTTGTTGCCGTAGATCGCCAGCTCCACGTCCGGGGCCGCAATTTGCAGGGCAACCCGGGCTTTCAATTGACCGAGTTCCGGTGCTGTCAGCAGATCGGAGCGTCCAGAGCTGGCGAAAGAGCCCGTCAGCACCTCGTCCCGCCAGTTGTAGAACAGGGTGGAGACCAGATTGCCCACATCGAGGTTCAGGGTGTAGGTGGCGGACAGGCTGTAGGTCATCTCGGGGACGGCGAGGAATTTTTCATCTGAGCGGTCGACGATCGAACCGTCCGGCGAGAAATCCTGGTATTCCTTGTATTTGGTATCGACGATGCCGAGGCTGGCGGCGAGGGTCAGGTTGTCGATGGGCAGCAGGGTAAGCTCCAGTTCGGCGCCTTTGAGTTCACCTTCAGCGGCATTGGTGAGAATGCTGGAGGAGGTGCCGCCAAGAAAGACCACTGCAGTGCGGTGGGCGTTGTCGTACTCACTGTAGAACACGGAGCCGTTGAGCCGCGCGCGGCTGGCAAACAGATCCGCCTTGAAACCCACTTCGTAGTCGGTCACCTCCTCAGGCTCAACGGACTGGAAGCTGGCGGGCGTGGAGCCTCGCAGCTGGTGGCCGCCACTCTTGTAGCCGGTGGTGGTGCGGGCGAAAAGCATGACGTCCTCGGTGGGCTTGTAATCCACGCTCAACAGGTAGTCGACGGATTCATCGGTGCGACTGAAGGGCGCCTCGCAGATGCCGGGATTTGGCGCCACAGCGGTTACCCGGCAGGTGCCATTGGCCAGCCGGTTGCGGGACAGCAGCTCCTTGGTGTCGTCGGAGTAACGCAACCCCCCGGTCAGGGACCATTGCTCCGTCAGCCGGTAGGTACCCTGGGTGAACACCCCCAGGGACTCGTTTTCCACGTCCCCGTCAAAGAGGGATGCCCCCGCGACATTGCCGCGGATCACGGAGCGGGAATTGTCGTTGCCCTCCTCAGAGAACCACATCACCCCGGCCACCCAGTCGAGGCGGTCGTCCAGCGCTGTCCCCAGCAGTTGCAGCTCGGTGCTGTAGGACTCGTAGTCGACCTGGCCGGTGGCGGTTTGGTGGAGCTGGTAGGGGGTGGTGTCAAAATCGCCGATATTGGTCCGTTCCAGCTCGCGATAGCCAGCGACAAATTTTGCGCTGAGATCCGACGACAGATCCCAGGTGGCGATACCCGAGTAGGAGGTGGCTTCGGCGTTGTTCACTGGATCCACATCCTGAAAGGTCACGTCCGGGTCGCCCCCCAAGTAGTTGAGGGCAGAGTCGGTGCCGCCGGACTGGGCGGCGATATAGTTCTGGGTGGCTGTTGCCGCACTATTGCTGGCAAAAAAGGCCATTGTGTTGGCCCAGGTACGCATATCCAGGTCGACCCGGTCGGCTTTGAGAAAAACCTCGAAATCCGCTGTCGGTGTCCACAGCAGCTTGGCGATATAGTGCTGATTGTCCTCGGTGGCCAGGTTCTTGCCGAGGACGACTCCCTTGCCGTAGCCGTCGTGGTTCATGGCACTCGCCGCCAGGCGCATGGACAAAATGTCCTCGACCAGGGGGATATTGAGCACCCCCTCGTAGTCCCGGCGGCCATAGTTGCCAAAACGCCCCTTGGCATGCCCCTCGACGATATTGTGTTCGGGGCGCTTGGTGGTGATATTGAAGGCGCCACCGGTGGTGTTGCGGCCAAACAGGGTGCCCTGGGGTCCCCGCAGGATCTCCGCCCGCTCCACATCGAGCAGATCGGTAACCCCGCCATCGGGCCGGGCAATGTACATTTCATCGATGTAGATACCTACCGCCGGGTCCAGGGTCATCAACACGTCCGATACGGTTTGCCCGCGGATGGTCAGGCGCACCGATGTGGGGTTGTTGGACGCGTTGCGAAAATAGGCGTTGGGCGTAACTTCCACCAGCTCCGACAGCTGGACAATATTTTTCTCCGCCAGCTCCACCGCACCCAGGGCGGTGACCGACACGGGAACGTCCTGGATGCTCTCCTCCCGTTTGCGGGCGGTGGTAACGATTTCCTGGAGCGAGTAGGCACCGCTGCCCGAGGGGGCCTGGGCAACGGCAGGTGCCGAGACGATGGCTGCGATGGTTGATGCGAGTGACAGTTTGAGCATTTTCATGTTGTGACCCCGGTCTCTGTGACAGCTTGTTATGGTTGATGATGCCGGTTGGCAATGGGCTGATTCCCGCTGGCTGTGATTGCCAAACCCGGACTCCGATTTGTCGCTGGTGGCGCTGGGTGTAGATAGGCGACTAGGAATAATCTTCCGTGGAAGCTATATGCCTGTCAATGCCGTACCCTGTGGTATTGTTGGTGCGGAGTGCGCCGCAACGGGGTCGACCATTTCCGGCAGGGTGCCGGATGAGCCGGAATTCAAGGGCGCCGCGGGTTTTTATCGAAGGGGAGAGAAGAAATTGTGAATGCCAAGCGAGGTTCCAGAATAATTAATCAAGCCGACGGCAAGTCGGCAAAGGGTGCTGCCGGGTCGTCGGATCCCGCCAGCCGCCCCCTCGGACCAGGTAAAGGTGACAGCGGGCGCAGCTTTTACCTGGACTACCTGACCCGGGCCGGCAGCAAGCTCGATGACATCCAAAAGTTGTCCCTGACGGCGACTCACCATATCCAGCATATCGCTACCCTGCTTCACGACAGAGCGGAAGCTCGGGCATCCAGTCACGGCCTGCATGTCACCGATATGTATGTGTTGCTGCTGTTGCACAGGTCGCTGCCCGATTACTCGGCCACCTCAACCGAGCTGGGCCACGCCCTGTCGTTTACCTCGGGTGGCATGACCAAACGGGTGGACAGGCTCGAAGCCATGGGCCTGGTGCGGCGCAACCAGCACCCCACGGACCGCCGCGCTTCCCTGGTGCAACTCACCGACGCCGGCAAAGCACTGGTGGAGCGCGTTCGCAATGTCGTCGACGACAAGAGGTTGTTGGGCCACCAGGCGGCATTGCTGAGCGAAGAGGAGTGGAGCCATTTGGTCGGCTATCTGGAACGTCTGGCGGAAGGCATTGCCGCCAACCTCGGCGAGGAATAACCTCACCTCGGCAGCGGATCACCAACCCGGCACCACCAGCACCAACCAGCTCACGATGGGCGCCAGCACCACCAGCACACCCATGTAAACCAGCATCCGGGACATCAAGCGCTCGCGAATTTCCTCCCGGGCCGAGGCCAGCACCAGGGCACCGTAGGTGGAGAAGGGCGAAATGTCGGTCATCACCGCGGAGATCACCATCGCCCCCACCAGGCCGGCGGTGGATATTTCGCCGCTGAGCAAAAACGGCACCGACAGGGGAATGAGAATGCCGATGGTGCCGAAGGTGGAGGCAAAGGCGGTGATGATGGCCACCAGGAAACACATCAACAGGGCGATCCACAGGGGGGAGCCCAGATTGTTGATGTGCTCCCCCAGCCAGGAAATGGCGCCGGCGCTCTGCATTACGCTGACATAGGTCAGCACCCCACTGATGATAACGATCACCCCCCAGGGCATTTTGGTGAGGCTCCTCTGGCGCTCGCCGCGGGGCAGGAACAGCAGCAGCACCAGGCCTATGGCCAGGGCGGCGATACCGATATGAATGTGCAGCACCACCGCGACAACCAGCAGCAGGATGCCCGCCAGGGTGGCGATCTGGCCGGGCTGGAGCTTTTCCGGGCCAGCCATGTCGGCGCTTGGCAGGTCGATGTTGGCGGCTTTCTGGCCCACCAGTTTGATCCCGCCAAAGAGCACAAAAATAATGGCCGCCAGCAGGACATGGGCCAGCAACACCTGGGTGTAGAGCAGGTAAGGGGAGGGGGTGAGGCCGCTGGACTCCACCAGGGAGTTGATCAGCACCCCAAAGGGGGCGATGGGGGAAAAGGATCCGCCCTGGGAGCCGTGTACCACCATGGCCCCCGCCAGGAGGGGGTTGATTTTGTATTTTTCCGCCAGGGTCAGGGCCATACCAATCATCAGCGGGGCAACCGCCGGCCCCAGGGTGGCGGTGATGGCGGATACCGCGAAGAACACCCAGGGTAGCAGCGCCAGGCGACCCCGGGTGAGGCCGATAAACTTGGTCACCAGCCAGTCCATGGTCTTGTTCTCGTGGGCGATGCCCAGCAGAAAGGTGATGCCGAAGAGGTTGATGAACATATTGGCGGGAAACCCGGCAAACACCTCCTTGGCGGACATTCCCGCGATATACACGGCCACCACAAAGGCGGTGACAAAGGCCGCCAGCCCCATATTGAGGTTCAACAGGATCGATCCCACAAACATCACCACCAGGGCGACAATAACGATCAGCTCGACGGGCATGGGTTTCCTTTATTGTTTTGTTCGTGAACTGCTGGGGGCAAGGTGTCGCGGTCAGTCGCCAGAGCGGGGAGAAGGGTTGCAGATGGCCTCATTCACCGCCTCAGTTGCCCCAGATACGACGTGTAAAGACCCCGGTGACTCTATCCCAGTGTCGGGCGTCAGTCATCCGCAAAAATTAATCGCAGTCAAGGATGGGCAATATACCCCTGCCGGGTGGATAAAAAACTAATCACGGCGTCCGATCCGGTTCATGTCGGTTAGGTCATGGTGCAGAATAGTCCTTCTTATCCCACCGGTGAAACCTGCGATGACCGATATCCGGCGCACCCTCTACGACAAGATATGGGACGACCATGTGGTGGACACCTACGCCGATGGCACCTGCCTGCTCTATGTGGACCGCCAGATGCTCTACGGCGGCACCAGCCACCAATCGTTCCAGGGCTTGCAGGACAGGGGGCTCCAGGTTCGCCATCCCCGGCGAATGATCGCGGTGGAAGACCATATGGTGCCCACCCGCCACCGGGAGCGGGAGGCCGTGGTCGCCAATCCGCCGCCACACCTCCAGCAGCTGGTGGATGACTGCGGCGCCAACGCCATACCCTATATCCCCCTCGATGACTTGCGCCAGGGCATCGTCCATGTGATGGGTCCGGAGCAGGGGGTCACCCTGCCGGGAACCGTCACCGTTTGCGCCGACAGCCACACCTCCACCCACGGCGCCTTTGGCGCCCTGGCCTTTGGGATTGGCACCAGCGAGCAGCAGCATGTGCTGGCCACCCAGACCCTCACCCAGCGCAAGGCGAAAAATCTCCGGGTGAGGCTCAACGGCGTCGCCGCCGAGGGCTTTTCCGCCAAGGATCTTGCCCTGGCCGTCATCAGCAGATTCGGCGCCAATCTGGGTGTCGGCCACGCCATCGAGTTTGCCGGGGAGGCGGTCCGCGCGCTGTCCATGGAAGGCCGCATGACCCTCTGCAATATGGGGGTGGAGGCCGGGGGCAGGGCATCCCTTGTTGCCCCGGATGCCGTTACCCTGGCGTGGCTGGAGGGCCGCCCCCTGGCACCAGGCGGGGCGCTGTGGCAGGCCGCCGTCGACTACTGGCTCACCCTGCCCTCGGACCCGGGGGCTGTGTTCGATCGGGATCTGGCGCTGGATATCACCGGCATGGCCCCCATGGTGACCTGGGGCACCTCCCCGGACGAGGCGGTGGCCATCGATGAACTGGTACCAGATCCCCGTGACGCCGCCACCCCCCAGCAGGCCGCCTCCTGGCAGAGATCTCTGGATTACATGGGGCTGGAGCCGGGGGCTCCGGTGGCGGGCATCGCCGTGCAGCGGGTATTTATCGGCTCCTGCACCAACTCCCGGATCGAGGATCTGCGCGCCGCCGCCCAGGTGGTCCAGGGGCGCAAGGTGGCCCCCGGGGTCGGGGCCATGGTGGTGCCCGGTTCCGGGCTGGTGAGAGCGCAGGCGGAGCGAGAGGGCCTGGCGGAGATCTTCGTCGCCGCCGGCTTCGAGTGGCGGATGCCCGGTTGCTCGATGTGTTTTGGCAGCCAGAATGACAGCGTGGCGCCCCTGGAGCGCTGTGCTTCCACCTCCAACCGCAACTTCGAAAACCGCCAGGGGGACAGGGCCAGAACCCACCTGCTGAGCCCCGCCATGGCCGCCGCCGCCGCAGTGACCGGCAGGCTGGTGGATTTTCGTGACTTGCTGGCCTGAGGAGAGATGATGCAGCCCTTCACCATTTTGACCGCCGTTGCCGCACCCTTGCCCCGGGCCAATATCAATACCGACGATATTTTTCCCGGGCCCAGTGCCAGCCCCATATTTCGCAACAACAACAAGGTGGGTTCCCTGAGCGACCCGGCATTTCTCGGCCAAAACGCCTTCGCCGCCCTGCGCTGGAACGACGACGGCTCGGCCAAGCCGGAGTTTATTCTCAATCAGTCCCCCTATGACAGTGCCAAAATTCTGGTGGCCGGGGAGAACTTTGGCTGCGGTTCCTCCCGGGAGCACGCGGTGTGGTGCCTGGATAAAATCGGTATCCGCTGTGTGATCGCCCCCAGCTTTGGCGATATCTTCTATAACAATTGCTTCAAGAACGGCCTGCTGCCGGTGCGTCTGCCCGCCGCAGCCGTCGCCCGGCTGTTGTCCGCAGTCCAGGGGGATCAGCCGGAAGTCACCGTGGATCTGGATGCCCAGGAAGTGCGCGGGGGCGGCGCTGTGTTCTCCTTCGAGGTCGACGCCTACCGCCGCCACTGCCTGCTCAATGGCCTCGACGAAATTGCCGCGACCCTGGAGAAGTTGCCGCTGATCGAGGGGTTTGAGCAGGGCTATTTCAGGCGGCGGCCCTGGTTGCGTTGAGGGACACAATGGTCCGGCCCGGCCCACCACCGGCGTTGGCCACGGAAAGTGAAATCTCCGCCGGATTCCGCTAGAGTGGAGCGCCACTTGCCCCACAACCAAAACCTTAAGCAGAGGACATCTATGGATCTGGATCTCAACACCGATCAACACATGTTTCGCGAAACCAGTGCGCGCTTTATGCAGGACCAATGTCCGCTGACCAAGGTCCGCGCCCTCGCCGAACACGCCACCGGGGTCGAACCCGACTACATCACCCAGGCCGCGGAGCTGGGCTGGTTTTCCCTTCTGGTGCCGGAGGACCTGGGAGGCGGCACCCTGGGGGAGCACGGCCTGCTCGATGCGGTCATTGTCGCCGAAGAGCTGGGCAAGGCGATGCAGCCCGGCCCCTTCCTGCCCCACAACGTGGTTATCCACGCCCTGGCGGAATCCGGTTCAGCGCAGCAGCAGGCCGATATTCTTCCCGCCCTGATGGCCGGTGAGCAACTGGCCTCCTGGGCCCTGGCCACGCCGGCGGGCAACTGGGATCTGGACAACAGCTCCGTGACCGTGAGCGAAGCCGGCGACAGCTATGTGCTCAACGGCGCAAAGGGTTTTGTCCAGGATGCCCACCTGGCGGACTGGCTGCTGGTGACCGCACCCGTCGCCGGTGGTCTCGGCCAGTTCCTGGTGGCGGCCAAGACCCCAGGTGTGCGCCTCGAGGCCCTCACCAGCTTTGACCTGGGGCGCAGCTTCAGCCATGTTCACTTTGCCGATGTGGCGGTGCCGGCCTCCGCCCTGGTGGGGATTGCCGGCGCTGCGGCGGACGCCGTGGAACGCCAGTTTCAGATCGCCCTCGCGCTGCAGAACGCCGAGACCCTCGGCCTGATGGAGTGGCTGTTCACCGCCATGGTGGACTACTCCCGCGAGCGCATCGCCTTTGGCCGGCCCATCGGCTCCTTCCAGGCCCTCAAGCACATCATGGCCGACCAGGCGCTGGTGCTGGAAACCTGTCGCGCCGGGGCCGCGGCCCTGGCCCGGGTGGTGGCCGAGCAAGGCGAGGACGCCGCAGAGGTGGCCAGCATGACCAAGGCCTTTATCGGGGAGCAGGCGGTGGAAATGGCCCAGCAGAGCCTGCAAATCCACGGCGGCATCGGCTGCACCTGGGAGTTCGACCTCCATCTCTTCCTGCGTCGGGCCAGCGTCAACAGCGCCCTTTACGGCGCCCCCGGCTGGCACCGCGAGCGGCTCTGCCGCTACCACGGCCTTTAATTCACGGTAATTGCGAGGACAACCACATGTCAGTAAGTGAACAAGAACTGCAAGAATATCGCGCCCGTGCCCGCGCCTGGCTGCAGGCCAACCTGACCAGGGGCCATGCCGCCGAGCGCGGCCACGGCAGCGAGTCCGACGAGGATATCGCCAATGAACGGGAGATAATGGCCAAGATCTGCGATGCCGGTTATGCCGGCATCACCGTGCCCAAGGAGTATGGCGGCCAGGGCCTGACCTCCGCCCACCTCAAGGTGTTCAATGAGGAAGCGGGGGACTACAACATCCCCACCGGTGGGGTGACCCTGGCCATCGTTATGCCCACCCTGCTCAAACACGGCTCCGAGGCGCAAAAGAAGCGCTATGTGCCCAAGATGCTGCGGGGGGAGGAGCGCTGGGTTCAGCTGTTTTCCGAGCCCGGTGCGGGCAGTGACCTGGCGGGCCTGCAAACCAGGGCCGAGCGCCAGGCCGATGGCAGCTGGCTGCTCAACGGCCAGAAGGTGTGGACCACCGGCGCCGCCCATGCCGAGTTTGGCGTGTGTCTGGCGCGCACCGACTGGGACGCCCTCAAGCATGAAGGCATCTCCTTCTTTATCGTCGACCTCCATGCAGAGGGGGTTACCGTGCGACCCATCAGGGAAATCAACGGCGGCGCATCCTTCTGCGAAGAGTTTCTCGACAATGTCCGGCTGCCCGCCGACAACCTGGTGGGCGAGCTCGGCCAGGGTTGGGCCATCGCCAATTACTTGCTGTCCATCGAGCGCGGTGGTGGCGGCGGCGACGGCCCCGCCGACAGCCATATGCGCGGCACTCGCACCAAGCAACTGTCGCCGGATCTGGTGGCCTATGCCAGCAAGCGCGGTGTGGCCAATGACAGCGATATTCGCCAGCTGATCGCCACCGCCCATATCAACGACTATATGTACAACGTCCTGGTGGACAGGGTGAGCAAGGGTATTGGCGAGGGCAAGATGGATCCCACCTCGGCCTCCTACATCAAACACGGTCTCGGCCTGCTGCAACCCGCCCGCGCCAAGATCGCCATGGAGGTGGCCGGCGCCGGTGCCATCGCCTGGACTGCGGAGCAGGAGGCGGAGGCCATCACCAGCACCCAGTACCTCAATTGCCGGGTCTACTCCATCGCCGGCGGCAGCATGCAGATCCAGCGCAATATCATCAGTGAGCGCATCCTCGGCCTGCCCAGGGAACCGGCCTTCGACCGCGGCATCCCGTTCCGGGAAGTGCAGAAGCGGGCCAAGAGTTGGACCGGCAAGGTCTGACGGCAACGCCGGCGCAACAACTGTAACTCCCCCCGCTGCGGCGGGGGTTTTTGTCTCTACAGGGCTTGTCGGCTCCACTCGCGGCCGTCGACGGGTCCGACTTACCCAGCGTGGCGTTGGTTTGTGTTGAGGGGCTGGCCCTCAGGAATCCCGCCAGCTGTACTCGGGTTTGAAACCGATCAGCTGTTCCGCCCTGGCGCAGCTTTGCAGTGAGGTGTTGCCGGAGATGTCGCCGGTGACAGGGACCTCGGGGAAGCGGCTGCGGAGCAGTTCCTCGGTGGCTTGCGGGGCGATGGTGTCGGTGGCGGCGATAATCAGGGTGTGGTGGCCGGTGAGGGGCGCCTCAAGCGCCCGCACACAGGCGCGGGCGGCGTAGCGCACGTCGATATAGCTCCACAGGTTGGCGGCCCGGGCCTGAACCATGGCCGGGTTGGCGCGGAACTGGGCGTAGTCCACCTCGTCGCAGACATTGGAAAACCGCAGCGAGGTGATGCCGGTGCCCGGTGTCCAGCGCACGAACTGCTCGGCCATTTGTTCCCCCAGCAACTTGGTGAGGGAGTAGGACCACTCGGGCCGGTCCGGGTGGTTCTCATCGAGGGGCACATAGTCCGGCGGGGTGGTGAAAGGCAGGCCGAGCAGGGTTTCGCTGGAGGCCCATACGATGCGCTTGACCCCGAGGCGCTGACAGGCGGAAAACACATTGTAGGTGGACAGGGTGTTGTTTTCGAAGATGACGTGGTCCGGCGCGCGGCCGGGCATGGGGATACCCGCCAGGTGCAATACCGCATCGGGCTTGCCGGCCACCGCATCCACCCCGGAGAGCGCGGCAAACACCTGGCCAAAATCCGCGCAGTCCACGGTGACGCCGGGGCCGACAATATCCCAGCTCACCACTTTGTGACCCGCCGCCTTGAGCTGGATAACCGCTTCTGTGCCAATTTTTCCGTTGGCGCCGGTAACGACGATTTTCATGGTGGCTGCTCCTGAAGGATGGGTCTGATGTGATTGACACGTATTTGAGGGTTGACCGGTACTTTGTAGCCTCAAATCATTGCCGGGCTTATAACGGTGGCATTAGGGTCAGGCCCTTTTAGCGAGCCTGACCTGGGAGCAACGCATTACTGATGTCCCAGCACCCGGTGGGGCTTGTAGGGCTCTTCCAGGCGCGCCTTGATGTCGGTGCTCAGGGTGATTTCCAGGGCCTTGATCGCGTCCTCCAGGTGGTGGGGTCTGGAGGCGCCGATGATGGGCGAGGTCACCGCCGGATTGGCCAGCACCCAGGCCAGGGCGATCTGCATGGCGGGTACGCCGATCTCGGCGGACACTTCCGCCAGGCGGTCGGCGACGGCGAAATCCTCGTCCTGGTAGTACAGGCCCTTGGCGAACTGGTCGGTCTTGGCGCGTTCGGTGTCGCCGCCCTCCTTGTTGCGGTTGCCGGCGAGAAAGCCCCGCGCCAGTGGCGACCAGGGGATGATGCCCACCCCCATGTCCCGGCACAGGGGGAACATCTCCCGCTCCTCCTCACGGTAGACCAGGTTGTACTGGGGCTGCATGGCCGCAAAGCGGGTCCAGCCGTTGAGGGTGGCGCTGTACTGGGCCTTGCTGAACTGCCAGGCGTGCATGGAGGAGGCCCCCAGGTACAGCACCTTGCCCGCCCTCACCACATCGTGAAGTGCCTCCATGGTCTCTTCGATGGGGGTGGCGTAGTCCCAGCGGTGGATCTGGTAGAGGTCGATATAGTCGGTGCCCAGGCGCTGCAAACTGGCGTCCACCGCTTCCATGATGTGCTTGCGGGACAGGCCGCCGCCGTTGGCTCCCTTGTGCATGGGGGCGTAGACCTTGGTGGCCACCACCACTTCCTCGCGGCGGGCAAAATCCTTCAGGGCGCGGCCCAGCACTTTTTCGCTGGCGCCGTGGGCGTAGCCGTCGGCTGTGTCGAAAAAGTTGATGCCCAGTTCCAGGGCGCGCTTGATATAGGGACGGCTGTCCTCCTCATTCAGGGTCCACTGGTGGCTGTAGCCGGTGGTGGACTGGCCGTAGGTCATGCAGCCCAGGCACAGGCGGGACACCTTGAGGCCGGTGCGGCCGAGATTGACGTAGTCCATCGGGTGGTACCTCTTGTTGGCAACAAATTATTTTCCGCTCAAGGCTGGTGGATCAAATAGGCCGCCATCTGGGCGCGCAGCTCGCCCTCGATCTTTATCGGCTTTCCCCCGCTGACCACCACCATCACGGCGTCATTCAAACCCACGCAGCGGCCGTTCTGGAACAGCGCCTGCTGGCAACTGAAGGACGAGTTGCCAATGTGGCCAAGACCGGTGGCAGTGGTCACCTGGTGGGGAAAGTTGACTTCGGCGATGAAGCGCACCCGGTATTCCGCCACCACGGTGTTGAAGGCTCCGCCCCTGAAGATGTCCGGGTTGGCGGTCGCGTCGAGCAACCAGCGAGTCCGCCCGGTCTCGTAGTAGCGGGCCAGGGCTACGTTGTTGATATGCCCGGCCAGGTCGGAATCGCCGAAGGTTGGATAAACCTCCCAGTGGAACGGGTAGTTGACCAAATCCAGGCGGTGGGGTTCGATCTGTCGCGACATCCTTTGCTCCTTAGGCGATGGCGAAGGGCGCTGTTTGCTCAGGCCCGGCAGTGGCTATTGTCGCCCATACCCGGTGCCGGACACCAGCAGGGCCAGCGCATCAAGGATTCCATATCCAGGGGAATTCCCTACGCCTACACCGGGCCAAAGAACGGCTGAGGCGATTGCCTCAGACTCTGCTGGTAACGATCGCGCCGCTGGCGTCCACCTTCTCCGGCTGGGGGTCGATGCCCTGGCGGCCGGAGGGGTTGGGGTTGACGGTCTGGGTCGCCACCCGCGGGCGCTCGGGCCTTCCCGCCAACCACATGCGCAACAGGTGGCGCTTCTTCTCCGGCTCTTCGGCGTCGTCGAAGGCGTCGCGGGCGTGGAGCACTTCGTAGTTGTTGAGAAATACCGCCTGGCCCCGTTGCAGCTGCACCGTGATGCGAATCTCCGGGCGCTCCAGTACCGTCATAAAATAGTCCAGTGCTTCGAGTTCCTCGGCGGAAAGGTCATCCTTGACGCTGTCCCGCTGGTGAGCGCTGGAGCAGTTGCCGCTCAACAGGCAGCTCATCACCCCCTCCTTCTCGGCAAATACCGGCACATTGTAGGGTGTGATCAAGTCGTCTCCCGGCTGTTGCTCGCCGTTGCGGGACTGGCGAAAGCCCCGCTCCATCAGCTTGAGTACATCGGGGCGCTCCCGCTTGACGATATCGTGGACCAGGTAGGAACTGGCAAAGCCACTTTCTCCCCCTGTCACCGCCGGCTGCACACAGAGCAGGGTGAGCATATCGATGCGGTCGCTGTGGAGCCGTGCCGGTGCCGACGAGGTGTAGGCACGGGCACTCTGTTCCCGGCGCACCTTCACATCCCCCATCATGTCTCCGCGCACGCTTTGGGACACGGCGTCGCCAAAATAACTGGCGATTCCCCAGAAGGCGAGGCGCCAGTCGTCCAGGTCGTCCCCCAGGGCGTCAAAGCCAGACAGCAGCAGCACCCCGGGGCCATCCTTGAGCTCGGCCACCAGCGGCAACATAAAGGCATCCAGCAGCGGGTGGCGGAACTGTTCGGCCTGCACCTCATAGAGAGGGGTTCCCGCCTCTTTGATGGTTGCCAGGAGCTGTTGGATAACCTCGAGCTCCGCTGCGCCAAAGCTGTAGGACAGCTGCTCGACAGTTACCTCCCCGGGTGTCCAGGCGGGCTTTGGACCCTTGGCCCAGGGATATTCGTTGCGGGCGGATCGATTCATGGTGATGGCCTGTCAGTTGTTGTCGGGATTGGCAACGATGACGCCGGGGGCGTCGATCTCGACCCCCGCGGTTTCCAGGATTCGGGCGATCAGCATGTAGTTGCCGATAATGCCCAGGGTTTCGAAGACCTCGCGATCCGATAGATACTGGCGCACCTCCGCCAGTGCCTTGTCCGAGGGCCTGACATTGACCACCACGTCCTCTGTAAAGCGCAGCACCGCCTGTTCCTTGTCCGTCAGGGGGGGCGCCAGGGTCGGCGCCAGGGCTGCCTCGATCTGGTCGTCCCTGAGGCCTTCCTTTTTACCGTAGGCCCGGTGCTGGTGTTCCTCGTAGGCGGATTTCGAAAGATAGCCCACTCTCAGGATCACCAACTCCCGCAGCTTGGCGTCGTAGGGGCTGTTCCACAGCAGGTAGCGCCCCATCTGGCTCATCCCGCCGCGAATGTCGTCGGGCATGTGAAACAGCATCCGGGTGAGGTTGATGGGATTTTTACTCAGGGCCTGTTGCTGTTCCTGAGTCAGTTCAGGGTAGGGAATGCGGGACATATCGGTTTCCTTGGTGTTATGTATATTTGCCGCCGTGGCGCCCGGTGCCGGGTCACCTCTGGGAGCAGTCTGGTGATCACTGGTATGCTAATCCCTTCGCCGGGTAGGGTCATGAGAAAAAATTAATCGGCGGGTTCAGGAGCTGTGAATAAACTACCACCAGTGCTGTGCCACAATTATCTGGAGTCATGGATCCGGTACGGAGCCCCCTCGGAAAAACCCGACGCAGCGCTACAGTTACCGGTAGTTACCCGAATAACTGTAGGGCAGCAATGAGTTGCCACAAGGCAAGGGCTCCCCACTGAGAAGCAGCGCGCCCTGGTGCCGGGTCTTGATGTGCAGCCGTCACCATTCCCCCGCCAGCCAACACTTCTCCAACACCTCGCCAGGCCAGAGTCCGGGTTTGCCGGTAGCCTTGTCAACCCAGACGTGCACCACCTTGCCCCGGCCGCAGATTACCTCCGGCCTGTCGGCGTCCCGCAACTCCACTGTCTGTTCCAGGCTGGTGCGACCCTGTTTGACCACCGTCAGGCGGCAAATCACTGACCCCGGATAGGCCATCGGGTGAAGAAAGTCGTTGGCCATGTGGACGACCCTGGCGGAGCCGATGCGCTCCGCCGTGGCCCCCATCCCCATGCCCCGGTACCAGGCTGTGATGGCTTCACCGATATAGTGAAAGTAGCGGGCATTGTTGACATGGCCCCCTTTGACGTCGTCGGCTTCGATGGGCACGGTAAGCTCGAGGCTTTGCATAGGTGGCAGCTGGCGGTTGGTCATTTTGACGTCCTTTGCACTGGGGTCGGTATTCCAGTCGCTACAGGCCCTGGGCCGGAGGGGTTGAACTTGGTGCCGTCATCTCCCTCCTCGCGAAATTGCAACTGCGCCAGGCGGCCATAGAGGGGCGACGTGGCCAGCAACTCCCGGTGGCTGCCCAGGGCCACCAAATGGCCGTGGTCGAGCACTGCTATCTGATCGGCGTGGAGGATGGTGGACAGGCGGTGGGCGATAATGATGGTGGTGCGGTTTTCCATCAGTTTTTCCAGGGCCTGCTGCACCTTGTACTCGCTCTCGGTGTCCAGCGCACTGGTGGCTTCATCGAGCATCAGGATGCGAGGGTTCTTGAGGACGGCGCGGGCGATGGCGATGCGCTGCTTTTGGCCGCCGGAGAGCCTGACCCCCTGTTCCCCCAGATAGCTCTGGTAGCCCTGGGGCAGGCGCTGGATAAACTCATCGGCGTAGGCGGCCCTGGCGGCGGCGAACACGTCCTCGTCGCTGGCGCTAGGGCTGCCGTAGCGGATATTGTTGATCACATCAGTGGAAAACAGGGTGGGTTGCTGGGACACTACCGCCAATTGCCGCCGCAGCGCCCTGGGGTCGAGCTGGCGAAAGTCGACTCCCCCCAGGGTGAGGCTTCCCTGCTGGGGGTCGTAGAAGCGCTGCAGCAGCTCAAACACCGTGGATTTGCCCGCTCCGGAAGGGCCCACCAGGGCCAGCACCCTGCCCTTGGGGATCACCAGATTGAAATCCTTGAGGGCAGGGTGGCCGGGGCGCGAAGGGTAGCAAAAACTGACGTCGGTGAAGGTCAGTTGCGGCTCCAGCATGGGGGCATCCGCCGCGCCCTCGGTGGGCGGCAGGATGGCGTTGGCCGTCGCCAGCAGCTCGCCCAGACGCTCGGTGGCGCCGGCGGCGCGCTG
>CAZWUP010000025.1:0-18390 GCA_964637045.1 uncultured Porticoccaceae bacterium
CGCCAGCTACGCCGAAATCTCCATCCGCCGCAAGGTGACCCGGGATGGCCAGTCCAATTACTACCTCAACGGCAACAAGTGCCGGCGCCGGGACATCACCGATATTTTTCTCGGCACCGGCCTGGGACCCCGCAGCTACGCCATTATCGAACAGGGCATGATCTCCCGGCTGATCGAGGCCAAGCCCGATGAGCTGCGGGTGTATATCGAAGAGGCCGCGGGCATCTCCCGCTACAAGGAGCGGCGCAAGGACACCGAGAGCCGCATGCGTCGCACCCAGGAAAATCTCGAGCGCCTCACCGATATCCGCGATGAACTGGGTCGCCAGCTGCAGCGCCTCGAGCGCCAGGCCCAGGCCGCCGAGAAATACTCCGAATTCAAGCGGGAGGAGCGCCTGCTCCGCGCCCAGCTGCAGGCCCTGCGTTGGCGGGAGCTGGATGCCCAGGTGGCCGGCCGCCAGGGGTTGATCAGCCGCCAGGAGCTGGCCATCGAGGCCCTGGTCACCGAGCGCAGCGGTTGTGATACTGCGCTGGAGAAGTTGCGCAGCCAGTACACCGACGACAGCGACAGATTTAACGAAATCCAGGGCGAATTCTATGCCGTGGGCGCCGAGGTCGCGCGCATCGAGCAGAGCATGGAGCACGCCCGCCAGCGGGCCAGGGAACTGCAGGAGGATATTGCCGAAACCGAGCGCAACTACGCAGAGTCCGAGCTGCACCTGCGCCAGGACCGGGAGAAGCTCCAGTTGTGGGACGCCGAGCTGGCCCAGCTGCGCCCCCAGTTGGAGGAGTTTCAGGGGCGGGAGGACACCCTGTCCCACAGTTTGCAGGATGCCGAACAGGCGATGGGCCTGTGGCAGGCCCGCTGGGATGAGTTCAATCAGCGGGCCTCCGGGCCCCGCCAGCAGGCGGAAGTCCAGCAGTCGCGCATCCAGCACTTCGAACAGGCGCTGCGGCGGTTGGCGGAGCGCAGCCACAGGATCGAGGCCGAATACCGGGATCTGAACATCAGTCCGGCGGAGGACGAGGTTGCCCTGCTCGAGGAGCAGCTGGCGGAACTGGCGCTGACCGGTGCCGACAAGCAGGCGGAACTGGAGGGGCTGGCCAGCGCCATCGACGCCGCCCGCACGGAGTACCAGCACACCACGGCGGAACTGGGCAACTGCCGCGAGCAGGTGCAGACTCTCAAGGGTCGCAAGGCCTCCCTGGAGGCCTTGCAGCACTCTGCCCTGGAGGATCACGGCGACGAGAAGGCCTGGCTGGCCGACCGCCAGTTGGCGGGCTCACCCCGGCTCGCGGAGGCCCTGCGGGTCGCCAAGGGCTGGGAGACCGCCGTCGAAACCGTACTCGACGGCTATCTGCAGGCGGTTTGTGTCGACAGCCTCGCCGGCTACATCGAGCCGGTGGGGGAGTTCGGCAAGGGCGAGCTGACCCTGGTGGAAAGCGCCGCAGTGTGCCGAGGCCCCCAGTCCAGCACCGCGGTGCCGCTGCTGGACCATGTTTCCGGCCCCGCAATCTCTCGCCTGGCGGGGGTGTTTGCCGCCGCCACTCTGGATGAGGCCATGGCCCTGCGCCCCGGACTGGGGGATTGGGAGTCGGTGGTCACCAAGGACGGGGTGTGGTTGGGGGGCAACTGGGTCCGCGTGTGCCGCGACAAGAATGCCGCCAGTGGCGTCCTCCGCCGCCAGCAGGATCTGGAGCTGACGGACTCGGAACTCGCCACCCTGGGGGCGCGGCTGGCGGACTTGGGGCGGGCCCAGGTTGACTGCGAACAGGCCCTCAAGGCTCTCGAGAGCCGCCGCGAGACCCTGTCCCGGGAGCTGGCCGACCACCAGCGTCACCACGCCGAGCTGCGCTCCCGCAGTGGCGCCATGCGCATGCAGATCGAGCAGCTGGCGGCGCGCCGCGGCCGCGCCGAAGCCGAGCTGGAGGAGACCGCCCAGCAACAGCGTGTGGAACAGGAAAACCTCGCCGAGGCGCGGCAGATCCTCCAGGGTGCCCTCGACGATATGGAGCAAGACACCAGCCAGCGCGAGGCCCTGCTGGCACAGCGGGACACTTTGCGCAGCGATCTCGACCAGGCCCGCCAAATTGCCCGCCACAGCCGCGACCGCCGCCACGAGCTGGAAATGCGGGAGCGCTCGGTGAGTGCTCAGCTGCAGGCGGTGGGTGAATCCGTGGCCCGCCTCGAGGTTCAGGTCGCGCGCCTGGAGGAGCGCCGGGAGCAGCTTCACGCCGCCCTCAGTGTCCAGGACGATCCCTCGGAGGAGCTGCGCCAGCAGCTGGAGGAGCGTCTCGATCGGCGCCTCGCCATCGAGAAGAGGCTGGCGGAAGCCCGCCGCCAGCTGGAGGGGGCGGAGGGGGCCATGCGCGAGCGGGAAACCCGCCGCCAGCAGCTTGAACAACAGATCATGGCGCAGCG
This sequence comes from uncultured Porticoccaceae bacterium, assembly GCA_964637045.1. Classification (GTDB taxonomy): domain Bacteria; phylum Pseudomonadota; class Gammaproteobacteria; order Pseudomonadales; family Porticoccaceae; genus CAYXXZ01. The sequence goes on from CAZWUP010000025.1 coordinate 2,422, forward strand.
CACCGAGCTGGAGCAGACCCGGCTCGCGGCCCAGGAGCTTCACACCAGGGCAAAAACCATTGGCGAACAGATTGCCGCCGCCAGCTTCGACCTCCAGGGCTTGCTGGATGACCTGGGGGAGGGCGCCAACCCCCAGCAGTGGGAGGAGGAGTTGGAGCGCCTGGCCGCCCGTATCCAGCGCCTGGGGGCGATCAACCTGGCGGCCATTGAAGAATACAAGATCGAGTCCGAGCGCAAGAGCTACCTCGATACCCAGAACACCGAGCTGATGGAGGCTCTGGAAACCCTGGAGAGCGCCATTCGCAAGATCGACAGGGAGACCCGCACCAGGTTCAAGGAGACCTTCGACACCGTCAACAGCTACCTGCAGGAGCTCTTTCCCAAGGTGTTTGGCGGCGGCCATGCCTACCTCGAGCTGACCGGCGACGACCTCCTGGATACCGGGGTGGCGATCATGGCGCGCCCGCCGGGCAAAAAGAACACCACCATCCACCTGCTGTCAGGGGGCGAAAAGGCACTCACCGCCATTGCCCTGGTGTTTGCCATTTTTCAGCTCAACCCGGCGCCGTTCTGTATGCTGGACGAAGTGGACGCCCCCCTGGATGACGCCAATGTCGGCCGCTATGCGCGCATGGTGGAAGAGATGTCCTCCCAGGTGCAGTTTATTTACATCACCCACAACAAGATCGCCATGGAAATGGCCCAGCACCTGATGGGCGTGACCATGCACGAGCCGGGGGTATCCCGGCTGGTGACCGTGGATGTGGACAAGGCAGTGGAACTGGCGGAAGCCTGAGGGTCTAACCCAGGGGGGTGGCGACCAAAGCTGCGGGTTGTGCGGATTTCATCGCTCCGGGTGTTTGTATTGGCGGGGTATTTTTTTACAATGGACGGGTCTGGCCAGAGGCGCTGTAGCAAGCTGGTGGCGGCACCCGACATAAACAGTTTCTGAACCAGAGGATTGCATGGAGTTTGGCACTCGCGAAATTCTCATCATATTGGGTATTGTGGTTATCCTGGGAATCCTCCTGGACGGCTTTCGGCGGGTGCGCCACGCCCGCACGGGGACCTTGAAGGTTCACCGCCGCAAACAACCTATTTTCGAAGACGATGGCCTGGACGAATTGCCAGGTGAGCTGCTGTCCGGCGAAGTGCGGGTCACCATCCGCGATCCGGAGAGTGCCGAGCAGGTTTCCGATCACATCAAGCGCAATCGCGAGCAGAACACCCAGAGGTGCACATCCGCCTACCGGGATATCGGCCAGGTCCGCGACGAGGCCAATGTGGTGCGCTTTCAGCCCGCCGCCCCCGCCCAGGAGGAGTCCCGCGGCCCGCAGGGCGGGTCTGGGTTGCCCGGCGCCGAGCACCAGCGGGCCGGGGTCGAGCCAGAGGCCGACGCCGCCGGATACCCGGAGCCTCAGCAGCACGATATCGCCGACGACCACCACCGGGAAGTTCCGCCGGCGGCCGAGCAGCCGGTGAGCCTCAGCGAGTTCGATGTCGACGATGACGACCACTGGCGGGAGCCGGCGACGACTCGGGCCGATCCCGAGGCCCGCCCGGATCCGGAACCCTGGGGGGTGACCCGCGACGACCTGGACGAGGATATTTCCGGGCCTTTCCACCTCGAGGCCCCGGAGGAGTCGGCAAGGGTTGCCCAGCCGCCCAGGCGCAAGCCTTTCTGGGAGGACTCGCCAGCCCCCAAGCAGCCGCCACAGCGTCCGCCGGAGAAGGCCAGGACCCAGCAGCCCCAGGCCCCCGAGCCACAGGCAGCCCCCGCGGCCCAGCAGCCACCGGCGGACCCGGATATGGTGGTCGTGCTCCATGTGATGGCCAAAACGGATACCGTGATCCGCGGTCCGGCGCTGCTGGAAGCCCTGCTGGCCAATGGCCTGCGCTACGGCTCGATGCAGATATTCCATCGCCACGAGCACAAGGACGGCTCCGGACCCGTTCACTTCAGCCTGGCCAACTCCCTCAAGCCGGGCACCTTTGACCTCTCCGCCATGGATACCTTTGAGACGCCGGGGGTGACGCTGTTTATGCCCGTGGGAGGGCTGCCCAATGCCCTCGAGTCCTTCAACGAGTTGATCAAGACTGCGCAAAATCTCGCCAAGTCCCTCAACGCGGTACTCAAGGACGAGACCCGCAGCGCCCTCACCAAGCAGACCATCGAGCATCAACGGCAACAAATCATTGAATATACCCGCCGCTCCTTCACCCTCACCCACTGACCGGGGGCGCCATGAACGAGACCCAGGCCCGCGGGGAGATTGAGCGTCTCAGCGCACTGCTCCACCACCACAACTACCGCTACTACAGCCTCGACGATCCCGAGATCAGCGACCGGGATTACGATCGGCTGCTGCGCCAGCTACAGCAGCTGGAGGCTCAATTCCCCCAGCTGGTGGCGGTGGATTCCCCCACCCAGCGGGTGGGGGCGGCGCCCCTGGAGGGGTTTGCAGAAGTGGTTCACCTGACACCCATGCTGTCCCTGGACAACGCTTTCAGCGACAGCGAGGTGACAGATTTCGACCAGCGCATCAGGGAGCGCCTCAATCGCGCCGAGCCGGTGGCCTACACCTGTGAACCCAAGCTCGATGGTGTCGCCGTCAGCCTGCTCTACCGGGGTGGCCGCCTCGCCCAGGCGGCCACCAGGGGAGATGGTCAGCGAGGGGAGAACATCACCGTCAATGTGCGCACCATTCCCTGTATTCCCCTGCGGTTGCACGGCGAGGGGGTGCCGGAGGTGGTGGAGGTGCGGGCTGAGATCTACATGTCGCGCACGGGTTTTGAGCGCCTCAACGAAGAGGCCCGCGCCCGGGGGGAGAAAACCTTTGTCAATCCCCGCAACGCCGCCGCCGGCAGCCTGCGGCAGCTGGATTCGAAAATTACCGCAACCCGGCCCCTGGCGCTGTTTGCCTATGGCGTCGGCCACTGCGAAGGCTGGGCTTTGCCGTCGCGCCACAGTGAGGTGCTGGCCCAACTCAAGGTGTGGGGATTGCCGGTGAACCCTTATGTCCGGGTGGCGGAGGGGCTGGCAGGCTGTTTTGCCTACTATGCCGAGATGGCCGGGCGCCGGGACAGCCTGGACTACGATATCGACGGTATCGTCTACAAGGTGGACGACCTCGGCCTGCAGCAGCGCCTGGGTTTTGTCGCCCGGGCGCCGCGCTGGGCCATCGCCCGCAAGTTTCCCGCCCAGGAGATGGCCACCCGGCTGCTGGGGGTGGAATTCCAGGTGGGGCGCACCGGTGTGGTGACCCCTGTGGCTCGCCTGGAGCCGGTATTTGTCGGCGGCGTCACCGTGAGCAATGCCACCCTCCACAACAAGGACGAGATCGAACGTCTCGGTGTTTGTGTGGGCGACACGGTTATCGTGCGCCGCGCTGGAGATGTCATCCCCCAGGTGGTGAGAGTGGTCGTCGACCAGCGCCCGGAGGACGCCCGCACCATTGTCTTCCCCCAGCACTGCCCGGTGTGCGACTCACCGGTGGAGCGGGTCGGCAGCGAGGCCGCCATGCGCTGCAGCGGCGGCCTGGTGTGCCCAGCCCAGCGCAAGGAGGCCATCAAGCACTTTGCCTCCCGCAAGGCTATGGATATCGAGGGCCTGGGGGACAAACTGGTGGAGCAGTTGGTGGACCGCGGGCTGGTGCACTCGGTGGCGGATCTCTACCGGCTGCAGGTAGAGGATGTCGCCGCCCTGGAGCGGATGGCGGAAAAGTCCGCGGCCAACCTGGTGGCTGCCATTGCCGCCTCCCGGCACACCACCCTGGCCAAATTCCTTTATGCCCTGGGTATCCGGGAAGTGGGCGAGGCCACGGCGCTGGCGCTGGCCAAGCATTTTGGCGACCTGGACAGCCTTGCCCGGGCCTCCGAGGAAGAGCTGCAGGAGGTGGCGGATGTGGGTCCGGTGGTGGCCCATTTCGTGCGGGAGTTTTTTGACGCCCGGGACAACCTGGCGGTGGTGGAGGGATTGCGCCGGGCGGGCGTCAGCTGGCCCGACCTCGATCCCGCCGCCGCCGAGGGTCAGCCCCTGAAAGGGCAGACCTGGGTGCTCACCGGCACCCTGGCGACCATGAGCCGGGCCGAGGCCAAGGAGCGGCTGCAGGCTCTGGGGGCCAGGGTCAGCGGCAGTGTATCCGCCAGTACCGACTGTGTGGTGGCGGGGCCGGGGGCGGGTTCCAAGCTCAACAAGGCGGAGGCCCTGGGGCTTGAGGTGCTGGACGAAGACGCATTCATTCACCTGCTGGAGCAACACCGGACCTGAGGAGGGGCTGTGGCCAGGAAATCCAAAGTCAGAAGTGGCACGTCCTTTTTGATTACCCTCACCGCCTGTCTGGCGTTTCTGGTGGGGGCGGTAAAAATTTGGGGTGTCCCGGCGGACAAACTGTGGTCGGGGTTGGCCTTGGTGCTGGTGATGCTGGCGGTGCTTGTGGGGCTTGCCCTGGTGCTGGTGCTCGCCGTCAAGAAGCTCTCCAGCCGCCGGAAGTCCTGAGGTGGCCGCCGGGGACAATGCCCTGAGTCGATCGGCCAGTGCCCCGTTCAGCTATTACCTGGGCACTGTGGGCGCCAGCTCCGCCGCCATTGGTTTGCAAAACATTCTCTACCCCTGGCTGGTGGTGTCCTATCTGGGGCTGGACGGCCAGCATCTGGGGCTGGCCCAGATGGCCACCATGGTGCCCCACCTGCTGCTGATTTTGCTGGGCGGCGCGCTGTCTGCCAACCGCCGTCTCAGCGGGTATCTGAGCAAGCTCTACCTGCTTTATCTGCTGCCCTTTGCGGCGCTGATCGTCCTGGTTCAGGTGGCGGAGCTGCACTTCTGGCAGCTGACCTTGTTCGGGTGCGCGTTCGGGGTGGTTTCCGCCTTTATTCAGCCCGCCCGGGAGGCCCTGTTGCCCCAGGTCTCAAGCCGGGGGATGCAGCAGAACGTGGCGAAAATTGCCCTGGTGCAGTTCAGTGCCCAGACCCTGGGGATGCTGGCGGCGGGCTTCTTCGAGGTGGTCGGTCTGCAGTCCCTGCTGATGATCCAGGGGGGGCTGTTTGTTGCCGCCAGCCTGTTGGTGAGGAGAACCCTGAGCCCCGAGGTTGGCGGACGGCGGGAAACCGGCAAGCGGGAGAGCATTCGTGCCGGGGTGGCCATGGTCTGGGGCCACCCCAACCTGAGGCCCTTGATGGCCCTGGTGGCGGCCACCGGGTTTCTCGGGATTGGCGCCTACGTGGTGGTGGTGCCGGTGCTGGCCAAGGAAATCTACGGACTGGATGCCATCTACTTCGCCGCCATGCAGCTGTGCTTTACCCTGGGGGTGCTGGCCTCCAACCTGGGGTTGATGGGTATGGCCCGGGGTTTCAGGCGCCCGGGGCGATTGTTGCTCCTCAGCCTGTTGCTGCGGGGTGGGCTTATCGCGTCGCTGGCCCTGTTGCCGCCCCTGTGGCTGACCATGCCGATGCTGGTGGCCTGGGGTGTCTTGTCGGGCCTGTCCATGACCCTGGGGCGAACCCTGGCCCACGAGGAGGCGGCGGGGGATTACCTGTCCCGGGTGATGTCCATCTATCAGCTGAGCCTGCTGGGTTCGGCGCCCCTGGGCGCGGGCTTCGCCGGGGTGATCACCGGCCAGTTCGGAGTCGATGGGACTCTGGTGGTGCTGGGTGGCCTGACGGTGGTCGCCGCCGTGGCGGGTATCGCCGGCAGCGGCCTGTGGCGGTTGTCCCGCTGGGCTCCCTGAGGCGGCCGGTCAGGGCGCGAGGACCTCGCGAAAGGCGATCAGTGCCGCGGTCACCGCCACATTGAGGGACTCCACCCCATTGTTCATGGCAATGCGCAGCTGCTGGCTGGCCAGTTGGCGCACCGCCGGCGACACCCCCTGGGTTTCATTGCCCAGAACGTAAATGCAGTCGCCCGCTGGCTGGTAGTGGGCGATGTCCAGGGTGGCGTCGGCGGCCAGCACGCAGATCTCCGCGCCCCGCTCGGCAAACGCCCGCAGGGCATCCGGCAGCCCCTCGCAGCGAAGTATGGTGCAGCGGAACAGGGCCCCCGCACTGGCCTTGATCACCAGGGGGGAGAGGGGGGCACAACCCTGGGTGGGGAGGATGATGCCATCCATGGGGCTGGCGCCGACGGAGCGGATGATCATGCCCAGGTTTTGCGGGTTGGTAATGTTGTCGAGGGCGATAAGGCGCAGTTTTCCGGTGGCGGGCTGCTGAAGAAGATCCTGATAGCTCCGGTAGCCGGGACAGGCCAGATCGACGGCCACCCCCTGGTCCTGGCGGCGATTCTTGGAAATGCGGGACAGCGCCTCGCGGCTGTGGTAGCGGATATCAATGCCCCGGCGGGCGGCGATTTTTTCAATGTCCTTGAGGGTGCCTCCCCCCTGGTTGCTGTCCGCCAGATGTAGCCGGTACACCGGGATGTCCTCGTCCTGGAGCACTTCGAGTACCGGCTTGCGGCCGTACACGGTGAGCAGGCTGTCGAAAAACTGCTTTTTCTGCTGGTAGTCAGAGGTCATGGGTGATCCGAGCTGGTGGTTGCAGGGGGCGGCGAGGTCCGCACCGTCAGTCGTCGCGGAATTCCACCATCAGATCGGTGGACAGCTGCTCGAGAATTTCCCTCAGATCGTCCCTGTCCATGCCGGCGGGCATCACCACGCTGGCGCTGGCGCGGAACAGCAGGTCGCCACTCATGGGGGCACTTTCAGTGCTGGTGTAGAGTTCATCGACGCTGACGCTGTGGCGGGCCAGCACCGAGCTGATCTCGCCGACAATGCCGCGGCGGTCGTTGCCGATGACCTCGAAGGCAATTTCTTCTCCGCCGCCACTGTGGCTACCGGCGTGGTCCACGGTGACTCTGATGCCCTGGGTCGCGAGGCCGGCGAGATCCTGTTCCAGGGCCCCCTGGTTGGCCGTTGGCACGTCCGCCAGCAGGATGCCGGCAAATTTTCCCCCCAGGCGGGACAGCGCGGATTCCAGCCAGTTGCCCTGGTGGCGGCCGACGATGGCGGCGACCTGTTCCACGACCCCGGGGCGGTCATCGGTGAAGATGCTGATTACCAGTTGAGTGGTCATGGGTTCCCCGTGGTTGGTGGCGGAAGGGCGAGAGGGGGATTATAGTGGATAGGTCGTCAACTTTGTCAGACCGCGCCGGTCTCTCGGGAATAAAGCCATGAAAAAATATCTCTTTGTACTGGTGGCCCTGGTGCTGCCTTTTGCCAGCCTTCAGGCCGCCGAGTTGGCAGCCATCCTCAGCGGTGAGCAGCGCAGCGAAGCCAGTCGGGCTCGGGACATATTCCGCCACCCTGGGGAAACCCTGGCGTTTTTTCAGGTTGAACCGACCATGACAGTGGTAGAAATATGGCCGGGATCAGGCTGGTACACAGAAATTCTCGCCCCCCTGCTCAAGGACGAGGGGCAGCTGTTTGGCGCCCATTTTCCCGCCAACACTCCGGTTGCCTATTTCAACAAGGTGCGGGACGCCTTTGTCGCCAAGCTGGAGGCGGACCCGGGCAGCTACGGAGCGGTGGAGGTGGTGGAGTTCAGTCCGGGCAAGGGGGTGCTGGAAGTCCCCGACGGCAGTGCCGATCGGGTTCTCACCTTTCGCAATGTCCACAACTGGCTGCGGGACAACAGCGAGCAGCAGGCTTTTGAACTCTTCTTCAAGGCCCTGAAACCCGGCGGCATGCTCGGTGTGGTGGAGCACCGGGCCCCCCCGGGGAAGGACCGCCAGTGGATGCTGGACAAGGGCTATATGACCGAGGCGTCGGTGATTGCCCTGGCGGAGGCGGCGGGTTTTGTGCTGGTGGCCCGCAGTGAGATCAATGCCAACCCCAAGGACAGTGCCGACCACCCCGCCGGGGTGTGGTCCCTGCCGCCGACCCTCAGGCTGGGGGATACGGGCCGCGACACGTATCTGGCCATCGGTGAAAGCGATCGCATGACCTTGCTGTTCAGCAAACCCTGAGGCCGGCGGCCACCCCGGGGGAGTTTGGGGGTGGGGGTGATCCCAGAGTGCCCGATTTGGTAATCGTCTAGATGTTTTCTGGACATTTCCCGGTGCCGGCGCTATTCTGAAACGCCTCAGCAACCCCCCCTTCTTTCCGCTCTATTACAGCCTCTGTCGGAACGGTGGAACCCAGCTAAGTCAGGAAAGTCAATGACCCCCATTCGCCGAAAATGGTTCGCCAGCGGCCTGGTTTGTGCGTTTTGTGTTCTCGTTCCGCTGGCCAGCGGCGTCGAGCCCGAGGGCGCTCCGGTGGAGATCGCCACCCCCATCGCCCAGCCCATGCCCGATGAAATTACCGTCACCGGTACCCTGGTGGCCAGTGAGTGGGTCGAAGTGTCCCCGGAAATCGCGGGCACTGTCAAAGCCATGCCCTTTGCCGAAGGGGGCAGGGTCAGCAAGGGCGACCTCCTGCTGGAGCTGGACGATTCCCTGCTCGCCGCCGAGTTTCGCCAGGCCACCGCCAGCTACGAACTTGCGGTTTTGCGCCACCAGCGCAACGCCAAGTTGATCGAGCGGAAAACCATTTCCCAGTCGGTTTTCGACGAGTCTGCCGCTGAGTTGAACGAGCGCAAGGCGGCCCTCGAAGTGGCTCAGGTGAAGCTGGACAAAACCCGGATTCTGGCGCCCCTGGATGGCTATGTGGGTCTTCGGGATACCTCGGTGGGGGCCTATGTCACCCCCGGTCAAAAGCTGTTCATGGTTGTCGACGTCACCCCCTTGCGGCTCGACTTCCGGGTTCCGGAGCGCATCGCCAGTGTCGTCGAGCCCGGCAGCAAGGTCAGTTTTGAGATCAATGTGACCGGCAAGAGCCAAACCTACGACGCCGTGGTGCGGGCCACTCAGCCGGCGATTACCCCCAATTCCCGAACCTTGCTGGCCCGGGCGATCTACCCCAACCAGCAGGGGGAAATACTGGCGGGCTCCTTCGCCAAGGTCAAGGTTACCCAGGGGGCAGGGGAGCCGGTGCTCACGGTGCCGGAGCAGGCTCTGGTGGGCACCTCGGAGGGCTACAAACTCCTGGTGGTGGTGGCCGGTCGGGCTGAGGCTCGCCAGGTGATCACCGGGGTGCGCCGCGAGGGCAGGGTGGCAATACTCTCTGGCCTGGAGGAGGGGGTGCCGGTCATCACCGCCGGCCACCAGATGTTGGCCGAGGGCGCGCCAGTAAACGTCGTCCTGGTTCAGGAGTAATACCAGGTGAGCATCTCGGAACTCTGTATCAGGCGCCCCGTCCTCGCCACCGTGCTGTCGCTGATGTTGGTGCTGGTCGGCCTGGTGGCGGCGGAGCGCCTGACCCTGAGGGAATATCCCAAGGTCGACCAGCCGGTGATCAATATCTGGACCCGCTACACCGGGGCCACCGCCGAGGTGATCGAGAGCGAGGTCACCCTGCCCCTGGAAGAGGTGATGTCCGGGATCGAGGGCCTGGACTTCATGTCCTCCACCAGCAGGGCCGGCGCCAGTGTCATCAATATGACCTTCAAGCAGGACCGGGATATCGAGGCCGCCGCCTCCGATGTCCGCGATCGCCTGGCGCGGATCTCCGCCTTTCTGCCGGAGGAGATTATCGCCCCGGTGATCTGGAAGCAGGAGGCGGACATGCAGCCGCTGATGTGGATTGCCGCGGCCAGTCCCAGCCACAGCCTGATGGAGCTGACGGAAATTGCCGAAGCCCAGATCAAGGACCCGCTGTTGGTGGTGGAGGGGGTGGGTGAAATTGTCCTCTGGGCATCCCGGGAATTTGCCATGCGGGTGTGGCTGGACAGGTTCGCCCTGGCCAGTTACGGGCTCACGGTGCAGGAGGTGGAGGAGGCCATCCGCAAGCAGAATGTGGACATCCCCGCCGGGCAGCTGGAGACCGACAGCATGGAGCTCACCATCCTTGCGCGCACCAGCCTTGCCACCCCCGACGAGTTCGGCAATATCGTGATTGCCGAAAAGGACGGCTACCTGATCCGCCTCAAGGATATGGCCAGGGTCGAGCTCGGTGCCAGCGAGCGCCGCAACAGCGCCAAGGTCAACGGCGAGACCACCCTGGCCCTGGGTATCCGCCTGCAGTCGGTGGCCAACCCCCTGGAGGTGGCCACCAGGGTCAAGGCGGAGATGGCGCTCATCCGCGAGACGCTACCGGATGATCTCCATATCGAACTGGTTGTGGACAACAGCGAACATATCGTCAGGTCTATCGACAATGTCTACGCCACCATTGTCGAAGCCCTGATTCTGGTGATCCTGGTTATCTTTGTCTTTCTGCGCTCCCTGCGGGCAACCCTGATCCCCGCGGTGACCATCCCCATTTCCCTGATCGGTGTCAACGCCCTGATGTGGTGGTGGGGTTTCAGCCTGAATACCCTGACCCTGTTGGCCATGGTGCTGGGCATCGGCATCGTCGTCGACGATGCCATTGTGGTGCTGGAAAATATTCACCGCCATATCGAGCAGGGCATGAAGCGCAAGGCGGCCGCCATCAAAGGCTCCCAGGAGATCTTCTTCGCGGTGGTGGCCATGACCCTCACCCTGGCGGCGGTGTTCGCCCCCCTGGCCATCAGCGAGGGCGCCACCGGCAAGCTGTTTATCGAGTTTGCCCTGACCCTGGCGGGGGCGGTGATCATCTCCGGCATCACCGCGGTGACCCTGACCCCGATGATGTGTTCCCAGTTGCTCAAGGCACCGGACCACAGCGCGAGCTACCCGGGGTTGAGAGGCAAGCTGCACGACGTTTCGGAACGCATCGAAAACGGCATCGTTCGACTCACCGGCAATTATGTGGCCCTGTTGCGCCGCCTGACCGGCAAGCCCCTGTATGCCCTGGCGGTGGTTGCCGTGGTGATCGTCGGTGCGGTGCTGTTGATTCTGCGCCTGCCCAGTGAGCTGGCTCCCTTCGAGGATGTGGGCCAGGTCATGGTGGTCGGCATCGCCCCCGAGGGCACCAACGTGGACTACGGTGAAAAATACACCGAGCGCCTGGCGGCGCGGCTGCTCGAGATTCCGGAGGCGAGGCTGGTATTTGCCAACTATGGCAACCCGACGGTGAACCAGCACGGATTGACTCTCAAGCTCAAGGACTGGAGCGAGCGGGAGCGCAGCCAGTTCGAGATTCACCGGGAGGTGAAGGAAATCCTCGCCACCGTCCCGGGAATGATCTTTCTCACCATGGATGCGCCGCCCCTGGGGCAGTCGATGAGGAGTCGCCCCGTGGACCTGCTGTTGCAGTCCTCCCTGCCCTACGATGAGTTGGCGGCAATTTCCCAGAGGGTGGTGGACAAGCTGCGGCAGAACCCCGCCCTGGAAGGGGTGAATCTCGACCTCACCCTCAACAAGCCCCAGGTGGAGCTGGCCCTGGACCGGGAAAAAGTTGCCGATATGGGCCTGGATGTGAATATTGTCGGGCGCACCCTGGAAACCCTGTTCGGCGGGCGCAATGTCACCGAGTACCAGCGGGGCCCCAAGAAGTACGACGTGGTGGTGCAAATGGATCCGGACGAGCGCCGCGACCCCTCGGATATTCGCGAGGTCTACCTGAGGGCGGGCAGTGGCGAGCTGGTGTTGCTGGAGGACGTGCTGTATATGGAGGAGACCATAGTGCCCCGCCAGTTGAACCACTTCAACAAGCTGCGTTCGGCCAATATTACCGCCAACCCCGGGCCGGGCTACAGCCTCGGTGAGGCCCTGGAGTCCGCAGTGGCGGATATCGAGGCCATGGATCTCAAGGGGGTCAACCTGGAGTTCGGTGGCCAGTCCCGGGAATACCGGCAGTCCAGTCAGCAGATCTACTTTACCGCCGCGCTGTCCATGGTGTTTATTTTTCTGGTGCTGGCGGCCCAGTTTGAAAGCTTCCGCGACCCGGTGATAATTCTGCTGTCGGTGCCCTTCGCCCTGTTGGGCGCAGGCCTGTTGCTCAACATCACCGGCAAGTCCTTCAGTATCTTCACCCAGATCGGCATGATCACCCTGGTGGGCCTGATCTCCAAGCACGGCATCATGATGGTGGACACCGCCAACCGCCTGCGCCGCGAGGGGCAGGCCAAGTACGAGGCCATCATCGAGGCCTGCGCCCAGCGCTTCCGGCCCATCCTGATGACCACCGCGGCCATGGTGCTGGGCTCGGTGCCCCTGGCCGTGGCCACTGGTGCCGGTGCCGAGAGTCGCTCCCAGATCGGCTGGGTCATTGTCGGCGGGCTGGTGGGGGGAACCCTGCTGACCCTGTTGGTGACCCCCTCTCTGTATATCTTGATCTCCAAAAACCGCCTCAAGCTGCTGGACTGATGTCTGGCATTTGACAACACCTCAGGACCAGTGCAATGACTGAACCCGTTCGCCATATCCCTCTTTCCGGGGCCAAAAACTTCCGCGACTTCGGCGGCTATGCCAGCAACCTTGGCGGGCGGGTCACCAGCGGTGCCCTCTACCGTTCCGATCGCTTGTCGGAACTGTCGGATGAGGATCTCGCGATTCTCTCTCCCCTGGGAATTCGCACCATCTGCGATCTGCGCCGGGAGCGGGAGCGCCGGGCCGCCCCCACCCGCTGGCACCAGGGGGACAGCACCAGCCACCGCCATCTGCCGCTGATCGGCGAGGAGGGTCCCACCACCCTGGAGCGGATCGTCAACGACGCCGTCGCCAGTCGCGATCGGGCCGCGGCCCGGCAGATAATGATCGACCTCTATTTGCGCCTGGTGACCGATCGCCAGGCCCTGGACCATCTTCGCCAACTGTTCCAGCTGATTGCCGACGGGGAGGTTCCGGTACTTATCCACTGCAGCGGCGGCAAGGACCGCACCGGGGTGTCCTGTGCCCTGATCCTGTGGACCCTGGGAGTGGCCATGGACGACATCATGGCGGACTTTATGCTCAGTCAAACCCTGTATGCGGATCGCGTGGATATCAATGCCATGGCGCCCCAGGTTTTCGATCACCAGCAGAGTGGTCACTGGGATGTCGACGCCCTGCGCCCGGTGTACTCGGTGGAACCCGCCTACCTGGACACCGCCATGGGCCATGTTCGCGATACCTACCGGGACGCCGAGGGCTTTGTCACCCAGGGTCTGGGGCTGGAGGCCGATATCGTCGCCGAGATTCGCCGCAACCTGCTGCGCAAGGATGCTTGAAATCCCGCCCCACCGGCTGCCTCCGGAGGTGCTTGATGCACTGCTGGAGGCCTATGTGTTGCGCGAAGGCACCGACTACGGCGACCGGGAAATTTCCCTGGCGGAACAGCTTGGCCGGGCCCGCCGCCAGCTGGCATCAGGGCAGGTGGTGATTGTCTGGGACGAGGAGCTGGAGACCTGCAATCTGCTGGCCCGCGACGACTTTGCCAGGGCAACCCGGCGGTGACCGAGTTGCTGGTGACGGAGCCCACCGGAGCCCGGTTGGCGACCCTGATTCTGGCCCACGGCGCCGGTGCGCCCATGGACAGTGGCTTTATGAATCACCTCAGCCAGGGGCTGGCGGAGCTGGGCATTGCCACGGTGCGCTTCGAATTTCCCTATATGGCGCGGCGCCGTGAAGAGCACCGCAAGGCGCCGCCGGACCGGCCGCCGGTACTGCTGGAAGCCTGGCGCCGGGTATACGGCCAGGTGCGGGACACCCTGGCTTCCGATCAGTTGCTGCTGATCGGCGGCAAATCCATGGGCGGTCGCCTGGCAACCCTGGTGGCGGAGGAGTTGCAGCCCGCGGGCTTCTGTTGTTTTGGCTACCCGTTTTTCCCGCCGGGCAAACGGGATCTGGCCCGCACTGCACACTTTGCCTCCCTCACCGTGCCCGGTTTGATTCTCCAGGGCAGCCGCGACACCTTTGGCAAGCCCGGGGAGGTCGACTGCTCTCCCTGGCCGCGAAATATCGAGCTGGTGTGGTTGGACGAAGGTGATCACGACTACCGGGCACGGAAAAAATCGGCCCTCAGCCAGGGTGACATCATCGCCGCAGCGGCGGCCCGGGTGGCTGTCTTTGTCGCCAGTCTGTAGGCCGCGGGCTCCTGCCCGAGCCCGTGCGGCCGGGGTGAATCCCGGCGGCGAGACCGCCGCCGGCAGGCCCCCGGGTCAGTGATCCACCAGGGTGGAGATGGCCGCCATGGCTTCCGGATCGCAGGCCTTGATCTTGTTGGCGATGTGGTGCTGGAAAAAATAGCGGAAGGCCTCGTCGATATGGGCGGGGTAGAGGCTCTCGTCTCCCGGCAGCACCGGGGTGTTCACCACCTTGTCGTCGTCGATCAGCATGCCGGAAATGACCCCGTTGGCCTGCAGGCGCCAGCTGATCACCTCCTTTAACAACAGGGAGCGAAAACCGTCGCTGGACAGCACGGCATGGGTGCCGATGGTGTCGGGGATTTCCTGAACGATTTCCTCCTCGCTCTCCCAGTCCATCTCGTAGTATTCGGCGGCGGATTCCAGTTCGACAACCTTGTGGATGGGGGGCTCGAAAAAGATCTCGTCGATGCCGGGGTCGTAGTAGCCCTCCCACTTGCCGTTCATGGGGTCCTGAATCTCGGTGCAGGGCACCAGCTGATTGAGCCAGGGCACCATGCCCACCACCTGGTCGTCGGCCTTGAGGGCCCAGCACAGAATCTTGATGCTGAAGAACTTGTCGGGATGGGCCTGGTTTGAATACACCATTTCCAAACCGTCGAGTTCGGGGGCAAGGCGAATAACCCGGTGATCGTGGCGTTGGGAGTAGGGTTTACCGGTGAAGAGGTCGACCACGTTGTCCATGTTGTGGTCATCGGTAGAGGTAGTCATAATACGCCTCCTCGAAAAGGTGTCGGTGAAGAACCGATGTGGTTGCCTAACGCCGTGCGCCCACCTGTCATAAGCTACTCGTCATTGTCGCCAACCTCAAGGGCTTGGGGTAAAAAAAGTGAACCCGGTTATGCCTCTCTATTTTGCCTATGGCTCCAATATGAACCCGGCGCGGATGGCCGAGCGGGGCCTGGCGGTGGTGGATGCCATGCCCGGGCGCCTCAACGACATGGCGCTGCGCTTCAACAAGAAGTCCCGGCGCGAACCGACCTGGGCCTGCGCCAATATTGCCTGGTGCCCTGGGGAGGTGGTCGAGGGTGTGCTGTACCGGCTCCGGGACGACAGCCAAATCCTGCTGATGGACCCCTTCGAGGGTGCCCCCCGCTACTACAGCCGCGAGCGCTTTCCCGTGGTCACCGAGCAGGGCACGGTTTACCCCTGGGTGTATGTGGCCAATCCGGCAATGATCGACAACAACCTGCGGCCGCTGCGCTGGTACCTCGACCACCTGCTGGCGGGACGGGAATACCTGTCGCCGGACTACTTTGCCCGTCTCCAGCAGGTGGTCGGTCACCCCGCTGACAGCCGGGGCTGGGGGTAGGGTCGCCGATGCTCGCCAGCGACCTGGAGCAACTGTTCGCCGCCACCTATTACCCGGGCTACCGGACCCGGCTGCTGGGTGGCGCCGACGAACCCCTGTATCTGCCCGCTGGCGAGGGCCGCGGTTGCCACCAGCTGTTCTACCGGGAAGACTACTTCTCCAGCGCCCTCCACGAAACCGCCCACTGGTGCATCGCCGGTGAGGAGCGTCGCCGCCTGGTGGACTTTGGCTATTGGTACACCCCCGACGGTCGCACCCTCCAGCAGCAGCGGGCTTTTGAAGCGGTTGAAATCAAGCCCCAGGCCCTGGAGTGGCTGTTCGCCACCGCCGCCGGAGTTCCCTTCGCGGTGAGTGCCGACAACCTGGCGGGGGCCGACGCCGAGGCCCGGCAGCCCTCCCCACACTTCCTGGCGGCGGTGGAGCGCCAGGCTGTGGCCTGGTGCCGCGCCGGCCTGCCGCCCCGGGCCGCCAGTTTTGTCCGTGCCCTGACGGCATTTTACGGCACCCGGAATCCCCTCGACCCCGATCTCTATCTGGGTCGCCATACCCCGTGAGGGTGCGCTGATGAAGATTGTCGCCGACGAGAATATGCCCGGGGTATCCGCCCTGTTCGGCCACCTGGGGAAGGTGCGGTTAGTGCC
>CAZWUP010000026.1:0-18267 GCA_964637045.1 uncultured Porticoccaceae bacterium
TGGCCGACAAAATGGGGTAGGAATTGGGGAATACTCATATCTGTGGTCCTTATGCCTTGGTGACGCGGGGGATTTTGTGGGGCGGACCCAGCTTGAGCAACTCCGAGTCCGGGGTCAGTTCCACCTGCACCGGCACATCGAGGAGGTTGTTGACGATGCTCTCGATACGGCCCGCCAGTTCACTGCTGGAGGTGGTGAGGGCATCGGGGTTGTGCCCCACCCGCAGGCGCAGGACGTCCATTTCACTGGCGGATTTGATGATCTGGAACAGGCCGCCCTGGGTCTCGGGTTCCGATTCGATGGCAAAGCGGATATCCAGGGGCAGAATCAACTTGCCCTGGACCTTGATCTGGTCCCCCTTGCGGCCGCGGATATGGAACCGGGCGTGGGTGCGGCCACAGGGACAAGTCTCCCGGTTCATTACCACCAGGTCATCGGTGCGGAAGCGAATAAAGGGTACCTCAGGATTGGCCAGGGTGGTGACCACCAGTTCCCCCACCTCGCCATCGGCCACCGGGGTGTTGCCGTTGGGGTCCAGGCATTCGGCAATGGCCATGTCCTCAAAGGCGTGGAAACCGCTGTGGTCGCGGCATTCGGTGGCGCTCATGACATCGCCGAAACTGGTGGTTTCGAACAGCTCCAGTCCCCAGCGGTCGGTCATGGCCTTGAGTCTGGGGCTCAGGGCTTCGCCGCCATAGAGCACGCCCTTGATGGGGGCAAACAGCTCCCTGGGGTCGACGCCGCTCTCCTTGAACCACTTTTCAAAGCCCAGCAACATGGGGGTGGACATCAGGGAGAACAGGGTGGGCTTGAATTTGCGGATGGCATCGGCCATGCGGGGAATCTGGTGGGGGTCGTGGCGAAACAAAATGGGCACGGCCCCGGTGTTGATGAAGGGGTGGTTGCCGATGCCGATGCGAAAGGTAAAGGTGGCCAGGATGGCGTACTCCCCGGGGCGGGCGCCCATTTCCCAGAAGTCCCGGGCGTAGCCCTCGTCGGAAGAGGCGCGAACCCGAATCGGGAAGGGGGTGGGATCGCCGGTGGTGCCCGAGGTGGTGGCAATCTTGTTGAGGTCGATATCGCTGAGCCTGGCCAGGCCCCCGGTGGGGTCGTTGTGGGTGTCGCGGAAGGCGCGGATATCGTCCTTGTCAAAGCAGGGGGCGCGGGCCGCGAAGTCCTCCAGGGAGGAGATGTCCCCGGGCTTGATGCCCGCCTTTTCCCACACCGAGGCGATCAGTGGCGAGCGCTCGCAGGCGTAGTCGAGGATGGCCCCGAGCTTGTGCTCCTGAAGTTGGTGGATCTGTTCCCTGGGCATGGTCTCAACATGTTCGTTGAGGTATCTGGAGTTGGTGCTTGCCATCTATGGGCTCCTGATTATTGAATGAAACCTGTTGTTACTGCAGCCATACAGGGATGGTTTGCACTGTAACCAATTTTCCAATCTTGCGTCCACTCGTTGTGGCGGCCTGTCAGCTGAGTCTGGGGGTGATGCGGTTGCGGCCGACGCGGATATCCCCTGGTATCGGCAGTCCGGGGTTGCGGGCCGGGGTCGGCGGGGCCGCCGCCAAGGGCCTGTCCGGGTTCCGTGGAGGGTGCCGGCCGTGGGCGGTGCACGGCGGGTGGGCCCTTCGCCGCCGGGCAATTCTAAAGTGACGGGTCGTAAATGCAAGTTTTGCCGAGTGGGCCAGGGGTGCCCGCCGCGGTTGGATTTCCGCGCGCCACTGAGGCGCTTGTGATTTCCGCCCCCTAAACTATAGTAGTTAAGCCTTGCGAGGCTGTGAGGCGCCAGCGCCGTGCGAGCTTTAGTTGTGTGCCAGCTTTGTGTTATTCTGGCAATAGAGATAGCTTTATTAGTCACCCACAGCCCTGCTTCCCCATAATTATCGTCCCCATCAGGAGAGTAAAGAAACCATGAAGCCCTTTGTATTTAGTGCCGACTCCCATATTCGCGAACCCTACGACCTGTATACCAGCGCCATGCCTGAGCACCTCAAGCAGTACGGTATCCATGTGGTCAAGCACGAAAAGTATTTGGATACCATGATCGGCGAGGAGATTTGCATCCGCGTGCCCATGGACTGGGGCAAGGATGGTGCCCAGGTAACCGACGAACGCTACGGGTCCAACAAGATCGACCTGCGGATCATCGACATGGATCGGGACGGTATCGACGCCGAACTGATCTTCCCCTCCATGGGGCTGGTCAACTACCTGATTGAGGACGCCGAGGCCGAGCTGATTTCGGCCCAGGCCTACAATAACTGGCTGATCAAGCACTTCGAGGGTCATCTCGACAGGTTTGTCCCCGCCGCCATTATCCCGGTTCGCAGCATGGACAATGCCCTGGCGGAGTTCAAGCGTTGCGCCGCGCTGGGGTACACAGCGGTGATGCTGCCGGTGGTGCCCTGCGACGGCCTGCCCCGTTACAACGAGGCTGTGTGGGACCCCATTTTTGCCTTTGCCGCGGAGACGGAGATCCCCCTGGTTATGCACACCGGCACCGGCAAGGTGAACATTCGCGCGGCTCGCGGTCCCGGCGGCGCCCTGATCAACTACACCCGCCAGATGGAGGATGCCACCAACGCCATCATGTATATGGTGGGTGGCGGTGTTCTCGACCGCAACCCGAAGGCCAAGGTGGTGTTTGCCGAGTGCGGCGCATCCTGGCTGGTGGGTTTGGGGGAGCGCATGGACGAGGTTTACAACGGCCACTCCCACTTTATCAATCCCAAGTTGAGCCGCCTGCCCAGCCAGATCGTCAAGGACCAGATCGTGCTCGCCTTCCAGAACGACAAGAACTGTGTTGCCAACCGCGATGCCATGGGTTTGCAAACCATGATCTGGGCGTCCGACTACCCCCACAAGGAAGGCACCTTCCCCCACTCCCAGAAGGTGATCGAGGAGCTTTTTGCCGGGGTCGACATCTCCGATGAAGAAAAGCAGGCCATCCTCGGCGGCACGGCCGCCAAGCTGTTCAAGCTCAAGCGCCCCCAGGCCGCCTGATGTTCGTCTGAGCAGCCACCAAACCCGCAGCCCGGTGCTGCGGGTTTTTCATTTTCGGGTTATCAGGGGCAGCGCACCGTGACCAATAAACAGGTATTGCAGACATTTCTCGCCGCCTTCGCCAGCCGCGATGGCAGCACACAGTTCGCCCTGCTGCACCCGGAGGTGGAGATTCGCGACCCGGAAAGCCTGCCCTATGGTGGCACCTATACCGGGCACGACGGCTGGCGCGCCCTCAACAAGGGAATTATCGCCACCTGGCAGGATATCGAATTTGGCGCCAGCAAGGTCATCGGCGAAGAGAGTGGTGAAGATTTCGCTGTTTTGGGCAGCTTGCGGGGCAAGTCCAGGGCCACTGGCAAGGCCTTCAGTTGCGACGTCTGCGAGCACTGGCGGGTGGTGGATGGGTTGATCGTGCAGATCCGCCCGTTCTACTGGGACACCCAGGCGGTGAATGACGTCAATCGCTGATATCGCCGCCTTTCGGCCTGAATGACCGGGAGGCGGGGACAAAATCCCTCAGCGCTCGCTGAGTAGAAACTCCATCAACGCCTTCTGTGCGTGCAGGCGGTTTTCCGCTTCATCCCAGACCACGGAGTAGTTGCTGTCCTCCAGCAGATCGTGGCTCACCTCCATGCCCCGGTAGGCGGGCAGGCAGTGCATAAAGATGGCGTCTTCCGCCGCCAGGGCCATCAGCTGGTGATCCACCTGGTAGCCCTGGAAGGCCGTGAGGCGGGCAGCTTTTTCCTCCTCCTGGCCCATGGATGCCCAGGTGTCCGTGACCACCAGATGGGCGCCGTCAACGGCTTCCTCCGGGTCCCGGGTCAGCAGGATGCGGTCGCTGTGGGCGGCCAGCAGTTCGGCGTCCGGCTCATAGCCCTCGGGGCAGGCGATGCGCAGCTGGAAATCCAGCAGGGCGGCGGCATCGATATAGGAGTTGGTCATATTGTTGCCATCCCCCACCCAGGCCACCGTCTTGCCGGTCATGGTGCCCCGGTGTTCGACAAAGGTCTGGATATCCGCCAGTAGCTGGCAGGGGTGGAAGCTGTCGGTGAGGGCATTGATTACCGGAATGCTGGAGTATTCGGCAAAGCGCTGGAGCTTGTCGTGGCCAAAGGTGCGCACCATGACGATATCCACCATCCCCGACAATACCCGGGCGGTATCTTCCACGGGCTCGCCGCGCCCCAGTTGACTGTCGCTGGGGGACAGGAAGATGGCGCTGCCACCCAGCTGGGCCATGCCCGCCTCGAAGGATACCCGGGTGCGGGTGGAGGCCTTCTCAAAGATCATGGCCAGCACCTTGCCCGCCATTGGCTTGCCGGCCACCCCCTTGCGGTGCTCGGCCTTGAGGGCGATGGCGCGATCGATCAGCCCCTTGAGCTCCCCCGGGGACAGGTCGGTGAGGGTGAGAAAGTGTCTGACGGCCATGGGCGGACCTCTGCAGGAGTCGGAGAGTCAGGAGTTGAGGAATGTCTGGATAAGGGGAGCCAGGGTCGTCACCAGGGTGTCCGTGTCGGCGTCGGAAAACACCAGGGGCGGCAGCAGGCGGATCACCTTGTCTGCGGTGACGTTGATCAGCAGCCCCGCGGCCGCCGCTGCGGCCACCAGGTCGGCGCAGGGCCGGTCCAGCTCGATGCCGATCATCAACCCCTGGCCGCGAATGTCGACAACGCCGTCGCATCCCTCCAGGGCTTCGCCAAAGCGCTGGCGAATCGTTTCCCCCAGCTCCTGGGCGCGGGTGCACAGCCCCTCGCTGGCGATGGTGTCGAGGGTGGCCAGGGCTGCGGCACAGGCCACCGGGTTGCCGCCGAAGGTGGAGCCGTGGTTTCCCGGCTTGAGCAGGGTGGCGGCTTCGCCGCTGGCCAGGCACACGCCGATGGGCAGGCCGTTGGCGAGGCCCTTGGCGGTGGTGACGACATCCGGCAGGATGCCGGCGTGCTGGAAATTGAACCAGCTTCCGGTGCGGCCGTTGCCGGTCTGGATTTCATCCAGCATCAGCAGCCACTGATGGGCGCTGCAGAGGTCCCGCAGGCGCTGCAGGTAGTCGCGGTCCGGTACCCTGACGCCACCTTCCCCCTGGATCGGCTCCACCAGTACGGCGACCACGTCAGGGTTGTTCCTGGCAATGGTTTCAATGGCCTCGATATCGTTGTAGGGGGCCCGGGTAAAGCCGGTGAGCAGGGGCTCGAAGCCCGCCTGGGCCTTGCGGTTGCCGGTGGCGGTCAGGGTGGCCATGGTGCGGCCGTGGAAGGATTGCTCCATCACGATAATGGTGGGGGTTTTGACCCCGCGGTTGTTGCCGTAGAGCCTGGCCAGCTTGATGGCGGCCTCGTTGGCCTCGGCACCGGAGTTGGCAAAGAACATATTGGTCATCCCCGACAGGGTCTTCAATCTGTCCGCCAAGCGCTCCTGTACCGGGACATTGTAAAGGTTGGAGCAGTGCGTCAGGGTGGCCGCCTGGTCACTCACTGCGCGGGTCACCCCGGGGTGGGCGTGGCCCAGGCCGCACACGGCGATGCCGGCCAGGGCATCCAGGTACTCCTTGCCGTCGGCGTCCCAAACCCGGGTGCCCCGGCCCTTGACCAGGGTCAGGGCGCGGACGCCGTAGGTGTTCATCAGTGCATCAGTGGCCATACCGGACTCCGAAAGCAAAACAGGCAGCCCCTGCTGCCTGTGGAAAAGCGGTCGATACTATAAGTTTTGCCCGGGCTTTGCAACGCCGTCGATGGCGCTGGTCGCCTGGCCGCCGGCGGACTGACGAGGTTTCGAGGCGGCGAGAATAAGAGTAGAATAACCCACCTGCGCAGTCAGTTATTTCTGTGTGCCTTTTTTGGCGACGACTCTTTTGACAACTACCCGAGGTGTGGAACCCCCATGGATATTATGGAAACCATCAAGCAGCAGATCGACGGCAACCCGGTCATCCTGTATATGAAAGGCAATCCCAACCAGCCCCAGTGTGGCTTTTCAGCCCGCGCCGTCGAGGCGTTGATCGGCTGCGGCAAAAAATTTGCCTATGTGGATATCCTCAGCAACCCGGAGATCCGCGCCAACCTGCCCAAGTACGGCAACTGGCCCACCTTCCCCCAGCTGTGGGTAAAGGGCGAGTTGATTGGCGGCTCCGATATCATCGCTGAAATGCACGACAACGGTGAGCTCCAGGAGCTGCTGGACGAGGTTGTCGGCGAGTAGATCCGCTATGGCAAGTATTGTTATTTTCAATGAATAAGGTCGTGCAGATTGTGTATCATGACCCTTCCTAACCCACCGCTGTCAATCACTTTTACAGCGGTTTTTACTTTGTACAACTGGCAACAACAGGAGTTATTCAATGGCCGTATTAGTAGGTAAACCCGCACCGGACTTCACTGCAGCCGCCGTGTTGGGATCTGGCGAAATCACTGAGTCCTTCACCCTTTCCGAAGCAATCAAAGGCAAAAAGGCCGTGGTCTTTTTCTGGCCCCTGGACTTCACCTTTGTTTGCCCCTCCGAGCTGATCGCCTTTGATCACCGCTACGAGGAGTTCCAGAAGCGCGGCACCGAGGTGATCGGCGTGTCCATCGATAGCCACTGGACCCACAATGCCTGGCGCAATACCGCAGTCAATGACGGTGGCATCGGCCCGGTGAAGTACCCCATGGTCGCCGATATGAAGCACGAAATCTGCAAGGCCTACGACGTTGAATCCGCAGGCGGTGTCGCCTTCCGCGGTTCCTTTTTGATTGATGAAGAGGGTGTGGTTCGCCACCAGGTGGTCAACGACCTGCCCCTGGGCCGCAATGTTGACGAAATGCTGCGCATGGTCGATGCCCTGGCATTCCACCAGGAACACGGGGAAGTGTGTCCCGCCGGCTGGAAGTCCGGCGACAAGGGTATGAATGCGACCCCGGATGGTGTGGCTTCCTATCTGGCCGAGAATTCAGCCAAGCTGTAAGTCCTCCGCCAGGCATAAAAAAGCCCCGCAGTGCGGGGCTTTTTTATGGGCTGGGGCCGGGTATCAGGCCTGCTCTTTCAGATAGCGCTCGCGGGAGGCGATGATTTCCTTGCGCGCGTCCTCGGCGTGGGACCAGCTCTCGACTTTCACCCACTTGCCCTCTTCGAGATCCTTGTAGTTCTCGAAGTAGTGGGCGATCTGCTTGAGGAGCAGCTCGGGGACATCGTCGATATCCTTGATATGCTCGTACTGCTTGGACAGCTTGGAGTGGGGTACCGCGATCAGCTTGTGGTCCTTGCCGGATTCGTCGGTCATATTGAGAATGCCCACCGGGCGGCTGCGGATCACCGAGCCGGGCATTACCGGGTAGGGGGAAATCACCAGCACATCCAGGGGGTCGCCGTCCTCGGACAGGGTTGCCGGGATAAAGCCGTAGTTGGCGGGGTAGAACATGGGGGTGGCGACAAAGCGGTCGACGAAGAGGGCGTCGTGCTCTTTGTCGATCTCGTACTTGATGGGGTCGTGATTGGCGGGTATTTCAATGACCACGTTGATGTCATTGGGCAGATCTTTTCCCGCGGGAATGGTGCTGAAGCTCATGGCGTGCCTTCCGTTATCTGGATGGATGAATGGGGTGGCGCATTATAGCCGCGGCCGGGGGTGAAGGCCAGATTATCCCCGCCTCGCGCCGGGTGCGGTGCTTCGTGGGGTGCGGTGGGATTCCCCGGTAGCTTGATATTGGTCAAGGTTGGCACCAAGATGGTGGGGTAGACTGTTTGCAAACGACTCCGGGTAACCCCTATGCAGCACTTTACCGCAGAGGACCAGGGCTTGGCAGTGTGGGACGAGGCACTTATTTCCCGTTACGATCTCGCCGGTCCCCGCTACACCTCCTATCCCACCGCGCCCCAGTTCCACAGTGAATTCGGCGACCAGGCGCTGAGGGATGCCATCGCCGTCAGCAATCAGCGGGGCAACCCCCTCTCCCTGTATGTGCACATCCCGTTCTGCAGCCGGGTCTGCTACTACTGCGCCTGCAACAAGATCATCACCGCCGACCGCAGTGTCGCGGCACCCTATCTGGCGCGGGTGGAACAGGAAATGGCCATGATGGCGAAGCTGGTGGACACTGCCCGCCCGGTCAATCAGCTGCACTGGGGTGGCGGTACCCCCACCTATATCAGCGATCGGGAGAAGCACCAGTTGATGGCGGCCACCCGCCGCCATTTCAATCTGCTGGATAACGATGAGGGTGAATACGCCATTGAGATCCACCCTGGAGATACCAGTGTCGCCAGCATCCACTGCCTGCGGGAACTGGGTTTCAATCGCCTGAGCATGGGCATTCAGGACTTTGACCCCCTGGTCCAGCGGGCGGTGAACCGCTTCAATTCCGTCGCCGAGGTGGGGTCGCTGGTGACCGCCGCGCGGGAGCTGGGGTTTCGCTCCATCAGCATGGACCTGATCTACGGCCTGCCACTACAGACCCGGGAAACCTTCAGCCGGACCCTGGATGCGGTGATCGAACTGGCGCCGGACCGGTTGTCGATTTTCAATTACGCCCATATGCCCCACCTGTTCAAAACCCAAAAGCAGATGAACCCGGCCCAGATGCCCGGTCCCGAGGAGAAGCTGGCGATCCTCCACCTGGCCATCGAGCGGATGCTGGCCGCCGGCTATGTCTATATCGGCATGGATCACTTTGCCAGGCCCGGTGACGAGCTGGCCGTTGCCCAGCGCCAGGGCAAGCTGCAGCGCAATTTTCAGGGCTATGCCACCCACGGCGACTGCGATCTGCTGGCTTTCGGGGTGTCCGCCATCAGCGCCATCGGCGATACCTTTTCGCAAAACCACAAGGAGCTGGTGGACTACACTTCAGCAGTGGACGGCGGTGCTCTGCCCCTCGCCCGGGGCCTCGCCCTGACCCCGGATGACTTGCTGCGAGCCAAGGTCATCGAGAGCCTGATCTGCCATTTTTGCCTGGACTTTGCCGCTGTCGAAAAGCAGTTTGGCATCCGCTTTCGCGACCACTTCGCCACCGAGCTGGCGGAGTTGTCCGCCATGGCCGAGGATGGCCTGGTGGTGCTGGAGCCGGAGGGTATTCGCGTCACTCCCCCGGGACGGATGTTGATCCGCCGCATCTGTATGGTGTTCGACACCTGGCTGCGCCAGGCCCAGGCGCCGCAGAAGTTTTCCCGGATCATCTGATTCCCGCGGGCTGAAAATAATTGCCCGGGCCGATTGACAGCCGCCGTCGGGCCTGGCAATAATCCTCCCAGATGCCGTAGGTCAACCACCGGGAATCGCCCTTGAGATATTTATTGGCGGCAGCTGGACAGAGACACCTCTACCCCTGTTCGCCGCCACCCCGTAAGCGCCGCTGCGCTGCCCTGGAGCCCTCCCGGCTCGGCTGTCCCTCCCCCCCAGATGTACCCCTGCCCCCGCACCAGCCAACCCCCACCAGCAACCCCAGCCCTGGCCCTGAGGTCAGCAGCAATCCTGTTCTTTGCATTTTCCATGTCTCTCGTTTTCCCCATCTTTTTCTCGAATCATCAAGAGGATAAAACCATGGACTCAGGCGCTGCCCGGCGAATCGACAACAGCAAACTGAAAGCCCTCAAGACCAAGACTTATGTCCT
Organism: uncultured Porticoccaceae bacterium; assembly: GCA_964637045.1. Taxonomy (GTDB): domain Bacteria; phylum Pseudomonadota; class Gammaproteobacteria; order Pseudomonadales; family Porticoccaceae; genus CAYXXZ01. The sequence continues at coordinate 9,580 of CAZWUP010000026.1, forward strand.
GGACACCAACGTCCTGTTACACGACCCCACCGCCATTGTGGGTTTCAAGGAGCACCATGTGGTGATTCCCATGACCGTCCTCGAAGAGCTGGACGATATCAAGGATCGCCACGACAAGACGGTGAGCAGGGAGGCCAGGATCGCCATCCAGCTGATCGACAAGGTGCTGGGCTCGGCCTCCACCCACGAGATTCAGGACGGGGTGGAGATTCCCGGCTCCAACGTGGGGGGTGTGTGCGGTACCCTGTCGATCTACCCGGATCAACTGCTCACCGACAACGCCAGTATCCCCTTTCTCGACGGCACCTCGGACCAGGCCAAGGACAATCGCATCATCAATGTGGCCCTGCGTCTGCAGGCGGAGAACCCCGGTGATTTTACCTGCCTGGTGACCAAGGACATCAATATGCGAATCAAGGCCAAGGGTTCCGGGCTGCTCCACGTCGAGGATTACCGGCGGGATCGGGTGCTGGATGACATCGATCTCCTGGCCCGGGGCAACGAATACAGCGCAGGGGATTTCTGGGGGCGGATTTCCGAGGTGGAGGTGGTGCGGGAGGGGGACGCCAATCTGCACCGTGTCCCCCGGCGCTTCCTGCCCCAGGCCTACCCCAATATGTTTATCCACGACGACCAGGATTTTGTCGCCTACATCAAGAGGATCGACCGTGACTTTGTCTATCTCAGCTGCCACAGCAGGGACAAGCTGATGCACAAGCGCTTCTGGGGAATGTCGCCGCGCAATCTGGAGCAGGCCATGGCGATGCACTTGCTGGCGGACGAGAACCTGGATATGACGGTGCTCACCGGTCCCGCGGGTTCCGGCAAGACCCTGTTGGCCCTGGCCTACGGCCTCCACGCCATCCTCGAGTTAAAAAAGTACACCAAGCTGATCGTGGCCCGCTCCACGCCGCCCATCGCCGAGGATATCGGCTTTCTGCCCGGCACCGAGGAGGAAAAAATGGCCCCCTGGCTGGCGGCTTTCGACGACAATCTGGAGATCATGCACGCCGCCGACGAGTCCTGTCACGGCAGTATCGAGTACGTCAAGGCGCGGGCCAACATTCAGTTCAAATCCCTGAATTTTATGCGCGGACGCTCCTTCAACAATGCCTACATCATTATCGACGAAAGCCAGGGGCTGACCCAGTTCCAGCTCAAATCGGTGATCAGCCGGGTGGGTGCCGATTCCAAAATTGTGGTGCTCGGCAATCTGGCCCAGATCGACAACAAATACATCTCCCCCCTGACCTCAGGCCTGACCTGCCTGGTGGAAAAGAGCAAACACTACCCCCACGCCGGGATCATGCACATCAACGGCATCGTGCGCTCGCGGCTGGCGGCTTTTGCGGAGGAAGAGCTGTAGGGGCCAGTTTTTGTGGGGCTTGGGTACGTGTGATCCGCTTCTGGCCCCATCGTTGACGGCGAGGGTGCCGGTACCCGCGGGTGCCGGTTGCCGCTGCCGCCACAAATGACTTGAAGTAGTACCGCACCAGTCGTTAAAATTCCGCCGTCATTTTTTGACACACAACCTTAGGGGTGGCGCCACTACAGAGGCGCCTGAGAGTTCCGAATGGATAAACCCTTTGAACCTGATCCGGTTAATGCCGGCGTAGGGATAGGTGCTCAGCGCAACAGCCTTCCAAGCGTCCATCAGGCATTGCAATCACCAGCCTGCCCACAGGGCGGGGTCTGTGGTCGCCGTGCCCGATAGCAACCGGGTCTCCCTGACGAAGCAGAGTTTTGGAGGCTCACCATGCACGTATTTCCCCTCAAGTCCCTGGCTGCCGCGGTGGCGTTGTCCGCGCTGCCGGTAACGGCCATGGCCACAACCATCTTCGAGGAGGTGGTGGTCACCGCCGATTTTCGCCGCGCCCAGGAGTTGGACTATGCCGCCAGTCTGAGTGTGGTGGGCAGCGGCCAGATCCGCGCCCGGGCCGCCCAGCACCTGGACGAGGTGCTCAACGTGGCGCCCAATGTCAACTTCGCCGCCGGTGCCTCCCGGGGGCGCTACATTCAGGTCCGCGGCATCGGCGAGCGCAGCCAGTTTGTCGACCCCATCAACCCCTCCGTGGGCCTGGCCATCGACGGCGTCGACCTCAGCGGGGTGGGCAATGCCGGCACCCTGTTCGACGTCCAGCAGGTGGAAGTGTTGCGCGGCCCCCAGGGTACCCGGTTTGGCGCCAGTGCCCTGGCGGGGATGGTCAATATCATCTCCAACGAACCCACGGCGACCTTTGAGGGGCAGGGTACCCTGGGCTTTGCCAACTACGACAGTTGGCGGGCGGGGCTGGTGCTCAGTGGCCCGCTGTCAGACCGGCTGACGGGCAGGGTTGCGGTGGAGCAGTACACCAGCGACGGCTTTATCGACAACGCCTATCTGGCCCGCGACGACACCGGCGAACGGGACGAGGCCACCGCCAGGGCCAGGTTGCGCTGGCAGGCCGGTGACGACCTGGTGGTGGATGTCAGTCTGCTTCACGTGGATGTGGACAACGGCTACGATGCCTTTTCCCTGGACAACAATCGCACCACCCTGTCCGATGAGCCGGGTCGGGACGCCCAGCAAACCCAGGCCCTGGGCTTGACCTCCACCTGGACCGGCGCCGAGGCCTTTACCGCCACGGCGACCCTGGGCGCGGAGCAAACCGAGGTGGATTACGGTTTCGACGAGGACTGGACCAACACCGCCATCTGCGACGGTCTGGCCTGCGATTCCAGTCTCTGGGGTTTCGACTGGTGGTATTCCAGCAGTGACAGGTATTTGCGGGACCGGGACTCCCGCCAGCTGGATCTCCGCCTGGTGTCCACAGAGGAGGGCAGACTGCTGGGCAGCGTCAGCTGGGTTGGCGGGCTCTACATCAACCATCGGGACGAAGACCTCGAGCGGCGGTTCTTTGACTGGGATCTGTTCGCCCCCGCGCAATTCGCCAGTATCTACGACACCAGGCGTCACGCCCTGTACGGCGAACTCTCCGTGCCCCTGGCGGAGGCGCTGGAGCTGACCCTGGGGGGGCGGGTGGAGGACTTTTCCGCCGCTTACAAGGACAGCCGCGGGGTGGTTGCCAGCCCTGACGAAACCCTGTGGGGCGGTGAGGTCACTGTGGAATACCGGCTGGCGGACGACACCCTGGTCTACGGCCTGTTGTCCCGGGGCTATAAAGCCGGTGGCGTCAACGGCGAGGCGCTGGGCAAGGCGGAGCAGAGCAATTTTGATCCGGCGGTGATCGATTTTATCGCCAGCCGCCTGGTGTTTGACACCGAAACTGCCCGCAATCTCGAGCTGGGGGTGAAGGGTAGCTATATGGACCAGCGCTGGCGGCTGCGCCTTGCCCTGTTTGCCATGGAGCGGGACGACATCCAGCTCAAGGGCTGGTACAACGACGGCCCCTTGTTTGTCGGTTACACCGACAACGGGGCGTCCGGCACCAACAGGGGGGTGGAGCTGGAGACCGCCTTCGCCGCCACCGACAGCCTCGATCTGTTTGCCTCCCTGGGGCTGCTGGATACCGAAATCAGGGATTTTTACATCCTCGGCGAGGATGGCCTGGTGGACCAGTCGGGTCGGGATCAAGCCCACGCCCCCGGCTACCAGTTCAATCTGGCGGCGGAGTGGCAGGTGCTGGCGCACCTCACTGCTCGCCTGGAGCTCGACGGCAAGGACGGTTTCTACTTTTCCGACAGCCACCAGCAAAGGTCCAGCTCCCACACCCTGGTCCACGGCAGTGTCTCCTACACCAGCGGCGATTTGACCCTGAGACTCTGGGGGCGCAATCTCGGCGGCAAGGATTACCCGGTGCGGGGTTTCTATTTCCCAAACGACCCCAGGGCGTTCTATGAAGACGATCGCGCCTATGTCCAGCTCGGCGATCCCCGCACCTACGGCCTTACCGCCACCTACAACTTCTGAGGTTAACTCCATGATACTGTCCGCTGAAATCACCATGTACCCGTTACAGGATGACTACCGTCCCAAGATCAAGGCCTTTATCGATCAGTTGGCGGTGGCCTCCTCCCTGCGGCGGGAGACCTTTCCCACCTGCACCGTGCTCAGCGGCGACCACGAAGAGCTGATGGCCCTGTTGTCGGCGATGATGAAATGGAGCCACGAGACCCTGGGCAAGGCGGTGTTTGTGGTGAAATTCCTGCCCGGCTACGAGGCCATCTGAGGTGAGCCAGGTGTCGGCGGCGCTGGCCGCCCTGTCACCCTGGGAGGTGCTGGCGGTGGTGCTCGCCATTGCCTACCTGCTGCTGGCGATGGCGGAGAGCCTGTGGTGCTGGTACTGCGCCTTTGTCAGTTCCGCCATCTATACCCTGCTGTTCTGGGATGTGAACCTGCTGATGGACTCCGCCCTCAATGTGTTTTATGTGGCAATGGCGGTTTACGGCTGGTGGCAGTGGCGGCTGGGTGGCGAGCGCCATCGCGGAGTGCAGATTCACAGCTGGCGGCCGTCGCGGCACCTGGCCATTGTCGTCGCCGTACTGCTGGCCAGCGGGGTGTCGGGCTACCTGCTCACCGAGAACACCGCCGCGGTATGGCCCTATGTGGATTCCTTCACCACCTGGGGGAGCCTGGTGGCCACCTGGATGGTGGCCAAGAAGGTGATCGAGAACTGGCTCTACTGGATAGTGATCGACACCGTTGCCGCTCTGCTCTACCTGGACCGGGGGCTGTATCTAACGGCGCTGCTGTTTGTCGCCTATGTGGTAATTTGTGTCTTCGGGTACCGCAGCTGGCTTCGCCATGAACAGTCCCCAGTTGCTGTCCAGGCTTGATTGGGCGCTGGCCCAGAGTGCCAGCTGGCGGCCGCCGGGTGGGGGGCGTTTAGCTGGCGAGCCCCGGCTGGTGAAACCCCTGCTCGGTGGCCTCAGCAACCACAGCTGGTTGGTGGACACCAGCGCCGGGTTGGCGGTGTTGCGCCTCAATGCCGCTGCGGATGCTGCCTTTGCCGTAGATCGCCGTCGAGAGTTGCTGATTCACCGGGCGGTGGCCGAGCTGGGTATTGCCCCCCGGGTGTGGTGGGCAAGCTCGGAATCCGGAGTCCTGGTGCGGGGGTTTTGCCCGGGCCGGGTGTGGACGGCAGCGGACTTTGGCGACGCCGCCAGCCGCAGGCGCCTGCTGGCGGTGTTGGACAGGATTCAGCGGCTGGCCTTGCCCCTGGCGCGGTTCGATTACTGGGGCCATATCTGCCACTACCTGGCGCAGCTCGACGCCTTGGGGGTGGCTGTTCCCGGTGATCTGGCCGCGACCCTGGCGGACGAGGGGGAGGCCATTATGGCGTTTCAGCGCGCTCCCTGGCGGCCAGTGCTGGTTCACCAGGATCTCAATCCGGCCAATATTGTCGATACCGGTGCCGAGCTCGCCCTGATCGACTGGGAGTACGCCGCCCTCGGCCATCCGGCCATGGATCTACACCAGCTCGGGCTGGCCCCAGAGGCGGGTATTCCCCTGCCGCCGGCCCTTCCGGCGGTGATCAATGCGCTGTGGTCGCTGCTGAGCCAGGCCCTGGCAAGATCAACGACACCTTAGCACCATCTCCCATCTCCCATCCCGTCACAACTTCCCGCCAGTCTTTCCGGCGTCGCCCCGCCCTGTGCCGCGGCCCAGATCCCCCACATCCAGTACCGGTGAGGCATCGATATCCTCCGCATCCATCATTCTCGCCACCCGTTGCAGGGAGGACAGGATCATGGACTGCTCCCAGGGCTCGAGGAGGGTCAGCTCGCGCACCAGTTTTTCCTGTAGCGGGGCCGGGGCGTCGGCAATGATTTTGCGTCCCGCCGCCGTCAGTGCGACATGGACCTTGCGCCGATCCCGGTGGGATTTCTCCCGGCGCAAATAGTCGCGGCTTTCCAGGCGGGTGACTATGGTGGTCACCGTCGCCTGGCTGAGGGATATGGCCCTGGCCAGGTCGCCTATGGTTACCGCGCCGTGCTTTTGCACATACTGCAATACCATCAGCTGGGGTGCGGTGAGGCCCAGGGTTTTGCTCAGATGCTTGGAGTACAGGTCTGTGGCGCGGATCAGGCGGCGCATCGCCACCAGCACCTCGTCGGTGATTTCCACTTGCAAATGGCCTTGTCTCTGTTGGGGGAGGGAAGATTAATCAATGGTGGGCGGGGGTGCAAACCCGGATTCTGAGGGCTCGCGGAGGGTTGTCAACTTGCAAAAAATATTCATTAGAGTACAATACACATTCTTTGATTAATGGAGTTAACACATTGTAAATAGCGGTTTTATATACCTTATCGCTATTTAGAGGTGTAACTAAATATATGGAATCGACAGCTATTGAAAGCGACAGTACCAAGCCGGGGGAGTTGGTGTTTTCTTCCCCGGATGCCACAGATGGGCTGAAAGTCCATCAGCTCATCGCCGCCTGCCCCCCCCTGGACCCCAACTCCATCTACTGCAATCTGCTCCAGTGTCATCACTTTGCCGACACCTCCGTGAAGGTGGAAAAGGATGGCCGTCTGGTGGCCTTTATCTCCGGTTATATTCCTCCCCGCCAACCCGATGTGCTCTTTATCTGGCAGGTCGCGGTGTCCGCAGAGGCCCGCGGCCAGGGCGTTGGCGGGCGGATGCTCCAGTACCTGGTGGACAGCCCAGCCTGTCGCAATGTGCGCTATATGCACACCACAGTGACACCGGACAACAAGGCCTCCACCGCCATGTTCGCCAGCTTTGCCAGCAAGCGCAATGCGGCCTGCAGCGAGCAGGTGCTGTTTGATCGCGAGCGCCACTTTGGCGGCCGTCACGACTCTGAGGTCCTGTTCACCATAGGGCCCTTTTAATAACCAGAAACCGCGCCGCGGCGCCAGCTCCACCGGCCCCTGGCCAGCCCAAGGAACCAACTACTACCCGAGGATAACCATGAAGATTTTTGATGAAATCGAATCTGAAGTGCAAAGCTATGCCCGCACCTTTCCCAAGCTCTTTTGCAAAGCCAAAGGGGAGTGGATGTATGACAAGGAAGGCAACCAGTACCTGGATTTTCTCGCAGGTGCCGGTACCCTCAACTACGGTCACAACAACGACCATTTCAAGCAGGCGCTGTTGGACTATATCGAGGCCGACGGTATCTGCCACGGTCTCGACCTGCACACCACCGCCAAGCAGGACTTTCTGGAAACCCTGAACGACAAGATTCTGCGTCCCCGGGGTCTGGAGTATATGGTTCAGTTCACCGGCCCCACAGGTACCAATGCGGTGGAGGCAGCGATCAAGGTGGCGCGCAATGTCACCGGCCGGGAGAACATTGTTTCCTTCACCAACGGGTTTCACGGGGTCACCCTGGGCTCCCTGGCGGCCACCGGCAACTCCCACCACCGCGGCGCCTCCGGCACCACCCTCAACGGTGTCACCCGGATGCCCTACGACGGCTACCTGGGGGAGGATTTCGACACCACCGCCTATCTGGACAAGGTGCTCAGTGACTCCTCCAGCGGCGTGGACAAGCCCGCGGCGGTGGTGGTGGAAACCGTTCAGGGGGAAGGGGGCATCAATGTGGCCAGCCGCGACTGGCTGCGCAACCTGGCGGCGGTGTGCAAAAAGCACGACGTGCTGCTTATCGTCGACGATATCCAGGCCGGCTGTGGCCGCACCGGCCACTTCTTCAGCTTTGAGGAGGCCGACATCGTTCCCGATATCGTCACCCTGTCCAAGTCCCTCAGCGGTTATGGCCTGCCCTTCGCCATTGTCCTGATCCGGCCCGACCTGGACCAGTGGCGCCCCGGCGAACACAACGGCACCTTTCGTGGCAACAACCTCGCCTTTGTCACCGCCAAGGCGGCCATCGATCACTACTGGTCCGACGACAGTTTCGCCAGGGAGGTGAGGCGCAAGGGTGACTATGTCGCCAGCCGCCTCCAGGGCATTGTCGATAAGTACGGCGAGGGCAATTTCACCACGCGGGGCAGGGGTATGTTCCGCGGCCTCAACTGCGTCAGTGGTGAGCTGGCGGGAAAGATTGCCAGTCTGGCCTTCAAGAAGGGCCTGATCATCGAGACCAGTGGCGCCGACGATCAGGTGATCAAGTGCCTGTGCAGCCTCACCATCAGCGACGAGAACCTGACAAAGGGCCTGGATATCGTGGAGCAGAGTGTGCGGGAGGTCCTGGGTGCCGGCAGCGAAGTGCCGGAGGAAGTGGACTTCTTTTCCGATGACTGGAAAGCCCCCCTTAAATTGATTGGCTGACCGCGGCCGCCCAAGCCGAGCCAGAACACTACCGACAGAATTTGACAGGAGCCGAGATGATTATCAGAAAACTTCAAGACGCGGAAAAATCCGGGCGCCGGATCGTCAGTGACGGGTGGGAGAGCACCCGCCTGTTGCTGAAGGACGACAACATGGGCTTTTCCTTCCACATCACCACCATCTACAAGGGTGCCGTGTTGCCCATGCACTACCAGAACCACTTTGAGTCGGTGTACTGCATGGCCGGCAAGGGCACGATTGAAGACTGCGCCACCGGCGAGGTGCACCCTATCGAGCCGGGTACCATTTACCTTCTGGACCAGCACGACAAGCATATTCTGCGCGCCGAGGAGGAGATGAAAATGGCCTGTACCTTCAACCCCCCTCTGCACGGCAAGGAAGTGCACAACGCCGAGGGCGCCTACGAACTGGATGCCGACCCGGTGGATAAGTGATATGACTGACAGCGAAGCCACCGATATACCCCTGCA
>CAZWUP010000027.1:0-18022 GCA_964637045.1 uncultured Porticoccaceae bacterium
CACCGTATTGGGGGTGACGTCCCAAAGGCCGGCGAAGGTGAGAATGTTTTCGCTGTCGTCGCCGTCCGGTGGCGCCAATCCCGCCCTGCTGGTGTGCCGCAATTCGCTCTCCACCCAATACTGGCGGATACCGGCCACCAGGCTGAGGTTTTCGCGGATCCGCCAGTCGTTCTGGGCAAAAACCGAGAATGTCTCCAGGCGGGCATCGTCCACCACCAGGTTGGTGGTGGTGCGCGGGCTGGGGAGGCTCATGGTCAGCACCTCGCGGCGGTCTTGATCCTCCTCGTCGAGCACATACTGAATGCCGGTAACCAGGGTGTGGGCGTCGGCGAATTGCCAGTCGAATTGCGCCAGGCCACCGCTGGTCACCAGCTGGGAATTGGAAAAGGTGGAGTTCTCCTGGCCAAAGGCGGCTTGCTCCCAGTGGGTGTCGAACTGGCGGTCGCTGACCTGGCGATAGACATCGACGTGAAATTTGTCGAGGTTGGCGGAGATGTCGGACCAGTCGTAGAACACGCCGAGTTTTCTGCGATCCCGCTGGGGAATGAATATTTCGAATTCGCTGAAGGGAAAGGCGAACCGCACCCGGTCCTCGACAAACACCTCGGAGTAGGCGTCGTGGTCATCCCAGCGCAGGGCCAGCCGGTGGTCGCCGAGTTGCCTGGCGAGGTAGAGAGACTGGCTGTCGGTCTCGGCCCTGGTGTTGGGGATGGTGCCGGCGGGTGTCTCCCGCTCCCTGTCCTGCGAGGCGGTGACCGCCGCCCGGTAGGCAAAATCCCGGTGGCTGCCATACACAGTGGCCAGGTACTGGGTGCCGTCGGTGGCGGATTGGTAGCCGCTGGAGAGGGTGGCCTGGAGCGGCTCGTCGCCGCCCTTGCGGGTGATGAAATTGACCACGCCACCCAGGGCCCTGGGGCCGTAGAGTACCGAGCCGGCGCCGCGCACCACCTCCACCCGCTCCACCAGGGCCGGGTCCAGGGTGAGGGGCACGCCGTCCCGCCGGTGGTCGGTGATCTGTTGACCATCCACCAGTACCGCCACCCGGTAGGACTGCTCGCCGCGGATGCGCAGCCGCTTCATGCCGGCCTGGCCGGAATCGATGATGCTGAGGCCGGGCACATCCCGCAGGGCTTCGGCAAGGGAATTGCCGGTGAATTTCTTGAGTTCCTCGCTGGTGACCAGGGACATGCTGTTGGGGTTGTAGAACAGCGGTGTCTCGATGCGGGTGCCGGTGATGACGATTTCCTCCAGCAGCGTCCGGTTGGCACAGGCGAAGGGATTGGCGCAGTCCTCGCCGGCGTGGGCTGCACCGGCAAGGGCGACGCCGGTGGCAAAAACTGCGGGAAAAAAGGCTCTATTGGTCATGGCTTTCCTGTGGGCACTCGTTAAAAAAATGGCCGAGTTTTTCAGCTATCTCTTTGGGGGTAGCTGCTGTAATATTTGTGGGCATGGCGAAAAAATCCGCCGCACCCCGATAATTGGGACAAGGTTGAAATCGGCCCGAATCGGGTACATTGTAGATGTGGGCACAATAACCGATTTCAGTAATTTCCTGGCTGGGCAGTGGAGGTGTTGCGGTTTTATTGTTGTCGCTGCCGGAATAGGTTTCAAGCAGTTTTTTTGCGGTTTTTTTGCAATCCAGGCGCCAGTGTCGCGCCAGTTCCGCAGCGCTCAAGTGGGGCCGCTCATTGACGATATCTGCATTGTCCGCAGCCGCTTGACGATGGCTCAGAAGCAAAAGGGCACACAGGCTATACAGGTGGATTTTCATGGTGTCAGTATAGGTCCTGGATTGTTCGCCTCGTTGACATGTATCAAACCCCCACCGGCAAAAAAGATTCACTCTAACAGTCAGCTAAAGCTGTTACGGAAAATGCAGTCATGGAACGCCCGTTGAATTTGCCACAGTTTCGAAACTTCCGGTCAATGCCGGGGTGGCGAGTGCTGCGTGCAGCGGTGCTGACGCTGCTGTTGTCGATGACGGCGGCTGCCGCCGCCCAGCCCATGCCCAAACTGGGGGCCATTACTGCGGCCGAGGTGTCGTCCTGGTTTGGCGCCGACGTGCAGTTGGCGGGCGAGATCAAGGCTCCGGGCTATCGCTTGGCGACAGTGGCGGGACAGGTGCGGGGCGCGGTGTTCCTCACCCATGAGATCAAGCCCATCCCCGCCTACTCCGGCAGGCCCATCGCGGTGCTGGTGGCCGTCGCCCCCGACGCCACAATCCTGGGTGTCCGCATCCTGCAGCACGAAGAGCCGATTCTGGTGGTCGGGGTCAAGGGTGACGATCTGGCGCGCTTCACCGATCAGTTCGCCGGCCTGAACAGTTGGGCCAAGGTGCGGGTCAACGCCCAGTCCCGGGAGGACTACCAGGGTATCGATGGCATCACCGGCGCCACCATCACCGCCATGGTGCTCAACCGCTCCATCATGGTGTCCGCCCAGACGGTGGCCGGCGCCCTCGGCTGGCCCGCACCGCGGGCGGAGGCCGACACCCCGGCGGCGGAGAGCCGCTGGGCACCCTGGCTGGAGCGCCTGCCCGCCACCATCGCCATGGCGCTCGCCCTGGCGGTGCTGTTGTTTATCCTGTTTTTCCAGGATTGGCTGGTGCGCAAGACCCGGCTCTTTCGCCGCCTGCGGATTGCCTATCTGGTATTTACCGTGGTTTTTATCGGTTATGTGTTTTCCGCCCAGCTCTCCATCGTCAATATTCTCGGCTTTATCCAGACCTTCAAGTACGGCTTTACCTGGGAGACCCTGATTCTGGACCCGGTTATTTTTTTGCTGTGGTCCTTTGTGGCAATGTCGATTCTGTTCTGGGGGCGGGGTGTGTTCTGTGGTTGGCTGTGTCCCTTTGGCGCCCTCCAGGAGTTGGTGCACAAGGCGGCGACGAAGCTGCGCTTTCCCTCCTTGCAGATTCCCGCCGCGGTCCACGAGCGGATGTGGACCATCAAGTATTTTATTCTCATCGCCCTGGTTGGGGTGTCCCTGGACTCTTTCGATACCGCCGCCGCGATGGCGGAGGTGGAGCCCTTCAAAACCGTATTCGCCCTGCACTTTGCCCGCGAGTGGTCTTATGTTGGCTACGCTCTGCTGCTGGTGGGGATCTCCGCCTTCAACAGCAAGTTTTACTGCAAGTACCTGTGTCCCCTGGGGGCCGGCCTCAGCATCTTCGGCCGTTTCCAGATTTTCGACTGGTTGCGGCGGCGCAAGGAGTGCGGCAAACCCTGTCAGGCCTGTGCCGTGATGTGTCCGAACGGGGCCATCCGGCCCACCGGCGAGATTATCGCCAGCGAGTGTCACTACTGCCTGGATTGCCAGGTGGCTTACTGGGATCAAAAGTCATGCCCGAAGCCGGAGCCCAAGCACCGGCGCCGGGCAGCAACAACCGCAGAGGAGGACGGTGCCATGGTCGTAAAAATTAGCAATGGAAACTGAGAAATTGAGAGCTATCAAGTCTCGATTTTTCGCGAAGAGAGATACTTACACCAAACCAAACCTGAACAAGGTGGAGACATCCATGAAAATGCGCAAACTCTCATCAATCATCATGCTGGCCACTGCCGTGGCCGCCTCAGGCCACGCCCTTGGCGCCGAGGAGAAGAGCGATCACCCCGGCACCTCGGGCTCGGAAATCCGCTATATGGGCGCACCGACCACAAACCTCGACGTGAAGATGAATATCCACCCTGATGCTCCGCCGATCACCGCGGAGGAGTGGGCGCGGGCGACGGAGGTCTATTTCGAGCGCTGTGCCGGCTGTCACGGGGTGCTGCGCAAGGGTGCCACCGGCAAGCCCTTGACGCCGGATGTAACCCTGCCCAAGGGTACCGAGTACCTGAAGGCGCTGATCAATTTCGGCACCCCGGCGGGTATGCCCAACTGGGGCACCTCGGGGGTGATGACCGAAGCCGAGGTGGATGCCATGGCCCGCTTCCTGCAGCACTATCCCTCGGAGCCGCCGGAATTCGGCATGCCCGATATCCGTGCCACCTGGAAGGTACATGTCCAGCCCAAGGACAGGCCCAGCAAGCCCCAGGGCAAGTTCGACCTCACCAATCTGTTCTCCGTCACCCTGCGGGACAGTGGCCAGGTGGCACTGATCGACGGCGACACCAAGGAAATTGTCAGCATCATAGATACCGGCTACGCGGTGCATATCTCCCGCTTGTCCAGTTCCGGCCGCTACCTGCTCGTAATTGGCCGCGACGCCAAGATCAATATGATCGATCTCTATATGGCGGAGCCGAAAAATGTTGCCGAGATCAAGATCGGCGCCGAGGCCCGCTCGGTGGAAACCTCCAAGTACAAGGGCTTCGAGGACAAGTACGCCATTGCCGGCGCCTACTGGCCGCCCCAGTACGTAATCATGGACGGTGAAACCCTGGAGCCGATGAAGGTTGTCTCCACCCGCGGCTACACCGTGGACACCCAGGAGTACCACCCCGAGCCCAGGGTTGCGGCCATTGCCGCCTCCCACGAGCACCCCGAGTTCATCATCAACGTCAAGGAGACTGGCAAGATTCTGCTGGTGAATTACAAGGATCCGAAGGCACTGCAGACCACAGAACTCGAGGCGGCGAAATTCCTCCACGATGGTGGCTGGGATGCTTCCAAGCGCTACTTCCTCACCGCCGCCAACCAGTCCAACAAGATTGCGGTGGTGGACGCCAAGGAGCGGGAAATGGAGGCGCTGATCGATGTCACCACCATTCCCCACCCCGGTCGCGGCGCCAACCTGGTCACCAAGGAATACGGCCCGGTGTGGGTCACCAGCGCCCTCGGAGGGGATGAGGTCACCCTGATTGGCACCGACCCGGAAAAGCACAAGGACAATGCCTGGAAAGTGGTGAAGGTGCTCAAGGGCCAGGGCGGTGGCTCACTTTTTGTGAAGTCCCACCCCAAGTCCAAGAACCTGTGGGTGGACACCACCCTGAACCCGGACGCCAAAATCAGCCAGTCGGTGGCGGTCTTTAATATCGACGACCTCGACGCCGGCTTCGAAGTGCTGCCCATCGCCGAGTGGGCCGGTGTCGCCGACAAGGGTCCCGCCCGGGTTGTTCAGCCGGAATACAACAAGGCCGGCGATGAGGTTTGGTTCTCGGTGTGGAGTGGCGCCGACCAGCCGTCGGCCATCGTGGTGGTGGACGACAAGACCCGCAAGCTGAAGAAGGTGATCAAGGACCCGCGCCTGATCACCCCTACCGGCAAGTTCAATGTGTACAACACCCAGCACGATATCTATTAAGGAGTAGTCCCTACCACCTGGGTAATAGAAGATATCTCAAAGGTGGTAGTGGCCGCCGGGCCTGCTCCCAAGGGGGAACGGCCCGGCTATACTGATCCCAGCAGTCGGTGCCGAGACCCTTGTTTTTGGCACTCGGCCCATGGGTAACGCAATGCGCGCCCCTGGCGAGGGGCGCAAATGCTTTGGGGATTTTTGCCTGCCGCAGAAATTCGACTTTACGACGACAAGAGGACGCCATCCCATGACTGACGACGATAACAACAACGAAGGGCAGCTTCCCTTCATGCAGCGATTGCTCGACAACCCCTTTATTTTGCTTTTTATCGGCATCGCGGTACCGACCCTCACCTATATCGTGTGGGGAATCATGGAGCTGATCTCCATTCCCCTGGCACCCTAGTACTGCCCCACGCGGAGAATCTGTCATGGCTATTTATCCTCCCAGCAACAAGCTCTGGTGGAACGAACATATCGAGAAGGGCGAACTGATCTGGATCACCGTGGTGGTGATTTGGGGGATCATCCTCACCCTGATGATGCCCCTGTGGCACATCTACGGCAAACAGAACATGTCCAGTGAAGCCTACCGGGTCACCCCGGAACAGTACCTGGCCAAGGCCCAGGAGGTGGTGGACCAGTACACGGTGCGCACCGAGGGAGCATTCAACACCCCAGTGGTCAAGCCGCCGGTGGGTTCGGACATTTATCTGGTGGGGCGCCTGTGGCAGTGGTGGCCCATTTTCGAGTTGGAAAAGGACCAGAGCTACCGCCTGCACATTTCCTCCATCGACTGGCAGCACGGATTCTCCCTGCAACCGGCCAATATCAATCTCCAGGTCCTGCCCGGTTATGACATGGTCCTCACCGTGACCCCGAACAAGGTCGGCAAGGAGTCCATTGTCTGCAACGAGTATTGCGGCATAGGCCATCACAATATGCTCGGCACAATCTATGTCGTTGAGAAGGGAGCCCAGTGATGAATACCACATCCCAATTTCGCACCTGCCCTGATACAGGGTTCAAAATCCATCGCCCGGCGGAAACCCTGATCAAGCTCAACGCCGTCGCTGCGGTGATCTTCCTGCTGATTGGCGGCGTTCTCGGTATCGGCGTCGGCCTCACCCGCTGGCCCGAAGTCCACCTGCTGGGCCCCGACACCTTCTACCAGGTGCTCACCGGCCACGGCATCAATGTGTTGATCTTCTGGATCATCTTCTTCGAGATGGCGGTGCTCCACTTCGCCTCGGCGGTGTTGCTGGGCTGCCGCATCGCCACGCCAAAAATCGGCCACGGTGCCTTCTGGCTGATGGTGGTGGGCGCGCTGGTGAACAATTACGCGGTGATGGTGAAGGGCAATTCCAGCGTGATGATGACCTCCTATGTACCCCTGCCCGCGGACACCCTGTTCTACGTCGGCCTGATTCTGTTTGCCGTGGGTGCCCTGATCAACTGCTTTATGTTCCTTGGCACCCTGGTTATCGCCAGGGGCGAGAGGACCTATGAGGGCTCGGTACCCCTGGTGACCTTCGGGGCGCTCACCGCCTGCATCATCGCCATCTTCACCATTGCCTCCGGTGCCGTCATCCTGATTCCCACCCTGCTGTGGAATCTGGGCTTCGTCAGCCATATCGACGCCGGGGTGTACCGCCTGATCTGGTGGGCCTTCGGCCACTCCTCCCAGCAGATTAACGTGGCCACCCATATTTCCATCTGGTACCTGACGGTGGCGGTGCTGTTTGGCGCCAAGCCCCTGTCGGAGAAGGTCAGCCGCTTTGCCTTCCTGCTTTACATCGCGGTGCTGCAGATCGCCTCGGCCCACCACCTGCTGGTGGACCCCGGTCTCAGTTCCGAGTGGAAGATCTTCAACACCAGCTACGCCATGTACCTGGCGGTGATGGCCAGCATGGTCCACGGTCTCACCGTGCCAGGGGCCATGGAGCACGCCCAGCGCGCCCGCGGCTACCGGTCGGGGCTGTTCGAATGGCTGCGCAAGGCGCCCTGGGGCAATCCGGTGTTCTCCGCCATGTTCCTGTCCCTGGTGGGCTTCGGTGTACTCGGTGGCATCACCGGGGTGGTGATGGGCGCCGAGCAGATCAACCTGCTGATCCACAACACCATGTATGTGCCCGGCCATTTCCACGGCACTGTGGTGGTGGGCACCACCCTGACCTTTATGGGCATCACCTATTGGCTGATTCCCATTGTCTTCCGGCGCCAGGTGGTGATGAAGCGCCTGGCCAGCTGGCAGCCCTATATCTTCGGTGCCGGCATGTCCGGGGTCGCCCTGTTTCTGATGGGGGCGGGCACCCTGGGTGTGCCCCGTCGCCACTGGGACATCCTGTTCACCGCCGCCGATGGCGGCCACGAGTTCTCCGCCGCAGCCCTGACCATGATGAGCCTCAACGGCATGTCGGTAATCCTGGCGGCCGTGGGTGGCGCCGCCTTTATTTTGGTGGTGGTGGTGTCGGTATTCTTCGGGCCGAAAATCCCCGAGAACCAGAAGGTGGGCACCTTTATGATGGCGCCCCGCGTCACCGACGAGGAGTTTGCCACCAACAAGGCTCCCCTCACCGTACCTGGGACCCTGGTGCTGGTGGCGGTATTCTTCGTGGTTTTTGCCCTGTATTACTTCATCAACTGGAAGTACCTGGCGCAAACCTGGGGCTTGAGTTGACCTGGTCCAGAGGGGGCGGTTGTCCCCCTCTCGCCGCCAGCGGGGGATGATTCCGGTGTTTGCCCAGCTCGTAAATCTTTTCAAGATCCGCATCGGCCTGCTGATGGCGGTCACCGCGATGGCGGGTTACGCCGCCAATCCGGGGGCCGAAGTGGGCTTGTGGCCACTGCTGGCCCTGGCGGTGTTCGTGCTGGTGGCCAGCGCCAGTGCCGGGGCCTTCAACCAGTACGTGGAGTGCGACATCGACCGCCTGATGGCGCGCACCGCGAACCGCCCCTTCCTGTCCGGCGCCTTGCCCCACCATCCGCTGTGGCTGCTGGTGATCGCCCTGTTGCTCGGTGGCGCCGTGGTATTGGCCACCTGGATGTTCAACTGGACCGTCGGCCTCTATCTGTTCCTGGGGGCGTTTTTTTACGGAGTGGTCTACACCCTGTGGCTCAAGCGCCGCACCCCCCTCAATATCGTGATCGGCGGTCTGTCCGGCAGTTTTGCGGTGCTGGCGGGGGCCGCTGCGGCCAACAGCCAGATTGGTGCCGATGCCCTGCTGCTGGCGCTGGTGCTGTTTCTGTGGACGCCGCCCCATTTCTGGGCCCTGGCCATTGCCCTCCACAAGGACTACGAAAATGCCGGGGTGCCCATGCTGCCGGTGGTGCGTGGGGATCCGGCGGCGGCCCGCATCATTCTCGCCAACACCCTGCTTCTCGGCGCGGTATCCGTGCTGCCCTATTTTGCCGGTATGGGGGCGATCTATTTGCTTGGCGCCGCCATTGGCAGCGGCTATTTTATCTGGCGCGCCCTGAAGCTGGTTCAGGCTCCCTCGCCAAAGACCGCCATGCAGTGTTTTTTCGCCTCACTTGTTCAGCTGTCACTGATTCTGCTGGCGGTGTTTCTTGACCGGGCATTGTGACAGGAGAGGTTGGGATGAATGATTCTGACTCGAGGGCTGTGTTGTGTTTCGCAGCCCGGCCACAGCCTTGGTATAGGGCTTTCGCGACACGCCGTTCGCTTTGTCAGGGCTTACCTCACCCGTGTAGGCTCGTATGCAGCAACTCTGCGGCATACCGTCGTGAAAGCCCTGAACCGCGATTGCAGCCGCACATCGTCGCCGCGCCGGGGCTGTTGGCGATGATGAGAATCGTTGTTGTCAGTGCCTTGATGGCGGTGCTGTGGTCCTCCGCCCTGGCGGCCGACTCTCAGGGCCACGGCGCGGGCGGTGCCCACTCAGCCGCTGGTGAGGGTGCCGGGCCGGCATTGCCTCGGGCGGCCAAGGCCCAGCAGCAGGAGTTCGAGCGCAAGCAGGCACTGGATATCAGCCAGGGGGTGATCGGCAATACTCTGGGGGATCACCGGTTTATCGACAGTCGCGGCCAGCAGGTGTCCCTCGCCGATTTTCGCGGCAAGCCCCTGGTGATCAGCCTGATCTACACCAGCTGCTACCATATCTGCCCCACCACCACCAGCCACCTCTACAAAAAGGCGGTGGCCAATGCCCAGTCGGTGCTTGGCCGCGACAGCTTCCAGGTGGTGACCCTGGGCTTTGATGTCGCCAACGACACCCCCGAGGCCCTCGCCACCTACGCCCGCGAACGGGGCCTGGACACCGCCACCTGGCCCTTCCTGGCGGCGGATCAGGGAACTATCGACGCCCTGGCCAGGGAGTTGGGGTTCCTCTACTACGCCAGCCCCCGGGGCTTCGACCACCTGATCCAGACCAGTATCATCGACGGCGAGGGCCGGGTGTATCGCCAGGTGTACGGCATCGAGTTTGAGCTGCCCCACCTGATCGAGCCCCTCAAGGGTTTGATATTTGGCACCTCCCGGGAGCAGGGCATGCTGGATAACCTGTCCAATCGGGTCAAACTGTTCTGCACCGTCTACGACCCGGCCACCGGCAAGTACGCCTTCAGCTATGCGATTTTTGTCGGACTCTTTGTCGGCCTCACCGTGGGTGGGCTGATGATCCTGGTGCTGGTGCGGGAGTGGCGCAACAATCTGCGCAGCGGCAAAGACCAAACCGGGGACGGGCCATGATTCGCGCCCTGGCCCGCACTGCCCGCGCCGGACTGGCTCCGCTGGAGCACCTGTTTACGCGACTCTACGGCACTGCGGGCAATCCTTTTCACCAGCTTGGCGCGCTCTCTTACCTGCTGTTCTGGATCGTCACCGTCACCGGTGTCTACCTGTTCATCTTCTTCGACACCAGCCTCGGCGGGGCCTATCTGTCGGTGGAGTATCTCACCACCACCCAGTGGTACCTGGGGGGGGTGATGCGCAGTC
Source organism: uncultured Porticoccaceae bacterium (assembly GCA_964637045.1). Classification (GTDB taxonomy): domain Bacteria; phylum Pseudomonadota; class Gammaproteobacteria; order Pseudomonadales; family Porticoccaceae; genus CAYXXZ01. Next base: position 10,197 of record CAZWUP010000027.1, read on the forward strand.
TTCACCGCTATGGCTCCGACGCCATGGCGGTGACCGTCACCCTGCACCTGGTGCGGGAATTCACCCTGGGTCGCTATCGCGGCGGGCGGACCTTCTCCTGGGTCAGCGGGGTGCCCCTGCTGTGGTTGCTGTTTGCCTCGGCCATTGGCGGCTTCTGGCTGGTGTGGGATGAACTCGCCCAGTATGTCGCCATAGTCACCACCGAATGGCTCGACTGGCTGCCCAATTTCAGCGAGCCCATGGCCGGCAACTTCCTTACCAACGCCGTCCTCAGCGACCGCTTTTTTTCGCTGCTGGTGTTTCTCCACATTGCGATTCCCCTCTTTCTGTTGGTGGGCATGTTTATCCATATCAAGCGCCTCAAGGAGGCCCGCACCAAGCCCGAGCGGTCTCTGCAGTGGCTGGTGATCGGCGGGCTGGTGGTGCTGTCCCTGATCAAGCCGGTGGTGAGCATGGGCCCGGCGGACCTGGCCAACGGCCTCGCCGAACTTCGCCTCGATTGGTTTTACTTGAATGTCTACCCGCTGATCGACCGCTGGGGCCCGGGGCCCGTGTGGGGGCTGCTGGTGGGCTTTTCCACCCTGCTGGTGCTGCTGCCCTGGCTGTCGCCGGTGGCCAGGGCCAGCAAGCAGGTGGCCATTGTCAATCCGCCCAATTGCAACGGTTGCAGCTGGTGTTACCAGGATTGCCCCTATGAGGCCATCCAGATGGTGCCCCATGTGGATAAAAGCGGCCGCCGCATGGCCCAGGTGGACCCGGACCTGTGCACCGGCTGTGGCATCTGCTCCGGCTCCTGTCCCTCCGCCACCCCCTTCCGCCACGTGGACGAACTGGTGTCCGGCATCGACCTGCCGGGCTTTTCCATCGATCACCTCAAGGGCGAGGTGGAGTCGGCGCTGGACCGTCTCCAGTGCGGCGCGGGCCAGGGGGTGCTGGTGTTCGGCTGCAAGTACGCCAACGATGTGACGCGGCTGGATATCCCCGGTGTCGAGGGGCTGACGCTGCCCTGTATCGCCCAGTTGCCCCCCTCATTTATGGACTATTTGGCGCGCAAGGACTGTGTCAGCGGCATTTTTATCACCGGCTGCAGCCCCGACGACTGCTATGCCCGCCTGGGTTCCCGCTGGGTGGATGAGCGCATGCACAAGGAGCGCATGCCCTACCTGCGCCCGTCGCCGACAACGGAAAAGATCACCTCCTGGTGGGCGGGGGCGGGGGAGCGTCGAGCCCTGCGGGAAAAGGTGGCCGCCTTTGCCAGCGCCCCCCCGACCCCCGGCGGTGAGGGGGATGACCGTGGTTGATCCCCTTCGTCTCTGCGGCCAGGCCCTGCTGCTGGCCCTGTTCCTCGCCTTTGTCGGTTACTTCTCCGATGCCCCGGTCTATCAGCACCTGGAGGAAGACGAGGCGGTGGTCAAGATCAGCGTTCGCCACTCCGGTGCCCTGGTCGGGGAATGCCACCAGCGCTCCGCGGAGGAGCTGGCACAGTTGCAGCCCACCATGCGCAACCAGATCAGCTGCCCGCGGGAGCGCTCCCCCCTGCAGTTGCAGCTGTCGCTCAACGGCGAATCTCTGGTGGATGTAGAGCTTCAGGCGCGGGGACTTCACCGGGATGGGATTGCCACCTTCTACCGGCGCATGGTGGTGCCCAGTGGCGAAGTGGCGGTGGACGTGCGTTTGAATGACGACCAGCGGCAGGAGGGCTTTCCCTACCGCCTGCAGCGCAAAATCGTTCTTCAGCCCCAGCGGGTGGCGGTGATAACTTTTGATGGCGACCGGGGTGAATTTGATATCCAGTGAGATCAGTCGGTCTGTAACAGGCGCTGCAGGATCTCGAAGGTGATCAGTGCCAGGGGCGCGATGATGGCCAGAAACACCAGGCTGCGCTGGGGCAGGGGACTGCCGCGGCGGCGTTCGATGAATTTCAGCAACTGATCGGCAACCACATAGAGCACAATGGCAACCAAGGTGAAGGTCAAGATCTGCATGGCAATCTCCCGTAGTGACGCTGGCTGCCCAGCGTGGGCAGTAGTTTACCTCACTGGAGCCCCCGGGCCGAGTTCCGCTTCCGGAGTTGGTCGCCGTGGCCGCTGATGGTGGCCGCCGTGGCCTGGCCCTGCTGGCGGTGGTGCTGGTGGTGTTGGCGCTGTTTATCAATGTGTTGAGCGCGGCCATTCGCCACCTGGAGGCGGAGGCCTTCTGCCACGGCGCCGAGCGCTGCCTGGTGGCGCCCGCCGCGGGTACAACCAGTCTGCGGGCGGTGGGGGAGGCCGGCCAGCGGATTGCCGCCGCCAAGGGGGTGCACCGGTTGACGGCGACGGTGATCGTGGCAATCGCCGTGCTGCTGGTGTGGCGGGCGCGGGCCGCCGGCTGCTGCAACACCAGGGAGCGGCGCCTGCTGTGGGCGATGTTCTATGTCATTCTGGTGCTGGCGGTGGTCGGGCCCTTCAGTGTGATCAAGACCCTGCCGGGTCTGAGTGCGGTGAACTACCTCGGCGGCCTGCTGCTGGTGGCGGTTGCCCTCGCGCTCTACCTGTCGCTGCGGGGCCCCGGGGGCGGTGGCCGGCCCCTGCCGCTGCCCCTGTTGGTGGCTGCCAATGGCGTGCTCTGGTTGCAGGCCCTGCTCGGGGTGTGGATCAGCGTCACCTATGTGCTCAGCCTGTGCGGCGGTGGCGCCTGTGGCGAGCCGATGTGGACATTGCTGGGGCTGGGCGCCGAGCTCAATCCCCTGCGTCAGTTGCCGACCTCCCCCGGAGGCGAGCTGGTGGCGACCGGGGCGGCGCCCCTGGTCCACCATCTGCACGCCAAGCTGGCAGTGGTGGCGGTGGCCCTGGCGGTTGTGGTGGGGGTGGAATCCGCCACCCGCAGCGGCTGGTGGCTGGCGGCGCTGGCGGTGACCCAGGTGGGCGTCGGCGCCGCCATGGCGCCCCTCGGCCCCCAGGTGCCACTGGTGCTTCTGCACCATCTGGTGGCTGCCCTGATGATGCTTTCCCTTTTCACCCTCAGCTGTAATTACTGGTATGAACAACACACAGTCCCCCGCCATGACCGCAACTGCCAGCAACAACCAGCTTAGGCTGTGGCTGCTCGCCTGCGCGGCGTTGGTCTTCTGCATGATCGTCCTCGGCGGGGTCACCCGGCTGACCAACTCAGGCCTGTCCATCGTCGAGTGGAAGCCCGTCAGTGGCATTCTCCCGCCCTTCACCGCCGAGGCCTGGGATGCGGAATTCAGCAAGTACCAGCAGTACCCCGAATTCCAGAAGGTCAACCATCGCATGACCCTGGATGAGTTCAAGGGGATCTTCTGGCTGGAGTACTGGCACCGGGTTCTGGGGCGGGTGATCGGTATTGTCTTCTTCGTGCCCCTGGTGCTGTTTGCCTGGCAGCGCAAGCTCGACCGCCGGTTGCTCACCCATCTCGGACTGCTGCTGGTGATCGGCGCCTGCCAGGGCTATATGGGCTGGTTTATGGTCAAAAGCGGCTTGGTGGACAACCCCAGGGTGAGCCACTACCGGCTGACCCTGCACCTGGCCATGGCGGTGATTCTCTACACCTATCTGCTGTTTCTTGCGCTGGGACAAGGAGCGCCCCGCACGCCTCGGCTAGCATCCCACCAGCGAGGTTTGTTCAGGTATGCGGGGGCGGTGACCATTTTGGTGGTGGTGATGATTCTGTCGGGTGGGCTGGTGGCCGGCACCAGGGCCGGGTTTATCTATCCCACGTTCCCCAGGATGGGTGAGCACTGGCTGCCCCCCGAAGTCTATGCCACGACCCCCGCCTGGTTGGCGGCCTTCGAGGACATGGCCACCATTCAATTCAACCACCGGCTGCTGGCGGTGGTGGTTTTTGTCGCCTGTGTCGCGCTGGCCATCAAGGTCTTCAGGTCCGGGGTTGGCGGCCGCCTGGCCATTGCCGCCCACCTCATGATGGCCCTGCTGCTCACCCAGGTGACCCTGGGCATCCTCACCCTTGTGCTCCATGTCCCGGTGAGCCTGGCCGCCAGCCACCAGGGGGTTGCCATCCTGCTCTACACCTCGCTGGTCTACCTCACCCTGGCCAGCAGGCCGGGGAGAGGGGTGGCACCGTGAGCCGCGGCGCTGCCCTGGCGCTGGCGGCGGTGGTGCTGCTGGCCGGAGTCCTGGGGGCGAGCCGGTTTATGGCCGCCCTGGACCGGGACCCCCTGCCGGAGCTGTACACCCTGGGGGGCGACTTCGCCCTGCCGTCCACCAACGGCGGCGACTTCGGCTCCGCCGACACCCGCGGCCGCCTGGTGCTGCTCAACTTCGGTTTCACCGCCTGCCCGGATGTGTGTCCCACCGCCCTCAGCCGGATGGCCGCAGTGCGGGACGGCAGCGCCCTGGGCCCGGCGGAGCTGCAACTGGTGTTCGTCACCCTCGACCCGGCCCGGGACACCCCGGGGCTGTTGCGGGACTACCTGGGCTACTTTGGCGACGACCTGGTGGGCCTGGCGGGCAGCGAGGACGCGGTGCGGGAGGTGGCCGACCTGTACCAGGTGTATTACCACAAGGATGACCTGGGGGAGGGGGACTACAGCCTCACCCACAGCTCCCATATCTACCTGCTCGACCGCCGGGGTCGCACCAGGGCCACCTTCAACGCCAGCGCCACCGTCCCCGCCATGGTTGCGGCGGTGACCGCCCTCCACCGGGAGGAGTCATGACCAGAGAACAGGACGCACTGTGGGGGCTGCCCACCCTGGATGAGGGGCGGCGGCGCTTGGTGGGCCACTGGTTGCGGCTGGCAGTGTACGCCCTGTTGGCCGCCGGTATCCTCTCCCTGTTGCTCGCCCTGTCCCGCACCCCGGGGGTCCAGGGGCTGATGCCCGGCCGCGACTTTTTTCGCACCGCCCTGGTGATCCACGTGGACCTGTCCATCCTGGTGTGGTTCAGCGCCTGCGCCTGCCTGCTGTGGACCCTCTACGGCAGCGAGGGCCCCAGCCGCTGGCGGCAGCTGGCCCTGTGGCTGGCGGTGGCCGGCACCCTGTTGATGAGCCTCACCCCCTTTCTCGGCGGCAACCAGCCGTTGATGAACAACTATATCCCGGTGCTCGACCACTGGCTGTTTTTCACCAGTCTCGCCATGCTCAGTGCCGGTGTCGCCCTCCAGGCGCTGCATTTCATCTGCTGCTACCGGCCCCGGGGCCCCGGACGGGTGCCGCGCTTTGCCCTCTACCTGGGTGCCTGGTCGTTGCTGCTGGCGGTGGTGGCGGTGCTGGTGGCCTGGGCCCGGCTCCCCGGCCACCTGCAGGGGGAGTTCTACTACGACCTGTTGTTCTGGGCAGGGGGCCACGTCCTGCAGTTCTTCTACACCCTGATCATGCTGGTGTCGCTGACTATCCTCGCCCGGGCCTGTGGCCAGTTTCTGCCCCTGGGCCGGGGGCTGGGGATGACGCTGGTGGCCCTGGTAATGGCGCCCCTGGCGGCGGTGCCCCTGATCTACCTGTATCCGGTGGATTCCGATGCCCACCTGGTGGCCTTCACCACCCTGATGAAATACGGCGGCCTGCTCACCCTGCCCCTGGGGCTGTGGCTGGTGCTGGGCCTGTACGCCGGTCCAGTCGCCCAACCCAGGCACCGCCACTACCGCGCCGCCCTGCTCACCTCGGCGGCGCTGTTCGCCATCGGTGGTATTACCGGCTACCTGATCACCGGCTCCAACACGGTGATCCCCGCCCACTACCACGGCTCCATCGTCGGTGTCACCCTGGCCTTGATGGGACTCATCTATCTGCTGCTGCCGATGCTGGGATTTCCCCTCAAAAACCCCCGTATGGCCTACCTGCAGCCCTACCTGTACGGCGCTGGACAGTTGTTGCACGTCACCGCGCTGACCTTCTCGGGAATGCTCGGTGTCCAGCGCAAGGTGGCCGGCTCCGCCCAGGGCCTGGACAACCTGGCGGAAATCGCTAGTATGGCGGCGATGGGCCTGGGGGGGCTATTGGCCGTGGCCGGCGGCGTCCTCTTCCTCTACGTGGTAATTCACGCCATGTCCGGCCCCCCGGCACCCCGCCCCGCCGCCAACCTGGCGGAGGGCTATCGGACATGAAGCCCCGCACCCCCTTTAATACCAACCTGACAGTGAGGATCGACCCATGAAAAAATTAGTTTGTATCTCTGGCCTGGCGGCTGCGCTCCTGGTGGCGGCCCCCTTCAGTCTCGCCGCCGGCGATGCCGCGGCGGGCAAGGCCAAGTCCGCCACCTGTGCTGGCTGCCACGGCGCCGCCGGCATCAGCGGCAACGACCTGTGGCCGAACCTGGCGGGTCAGAAGGAGGGCTATCTGGCCAAGGCCATGAAGGACTACCGGGATGGCAAGCGCAACGATCCGATGATGTCGTCCATGGCCAAACCCCTGTCCGACCAGGACATCGCCGACCTCGCCGCCTATTACGCGTCGCTGAAGTAGGGCCGTCCGCCAGCCCGCCGCCACGGCGGCGGGCTGGCGTCACTCGTAGTTGATCAGCGCCTGCTGGTCGAGCACGGTGATCACCCTGCCCTTGATGTCGATAATGCCCTCCTCCTTGAGGTGGGCGATGACCCGTGAGAAGGTTTCCGGGCGGATGCCCAGCTGGCCGGCGATCAGACGTTTCTCCGCGGGCAGTTTGAACTGGCGACACGGCTCCGGGGAGGACATGGTCAGGCCGATCAAATAGCGCACCACCCGGTGGGAGGCGTTCTTGAGGGACAGCACCTCGATTTCGTTGATGCGGGCCCGCAGGCGCACGGTAATCCCCGACAGCAATTGCAGGGCCAGATCGGGAAAGGTTTTGAGCAGGGTCAGGTAGTCGCTATTATTGAAACACACCACGGTGCTGTTTTCCGCGGCCTGAGCGGTGACCGGGTATTTGGAGTTGGCGTTGAACATCAAGGCCTCGCCAAAGGTCATTCCCGCGGGAACCAGCTCGATGATCTTCTCGCTGCCATCGGTCATCATCCGGTAGAGTTTGATGGTGCCCTTGACCACATAATAAAAATGGGTGGCGTCCGTTCCCTGGCGAAACAGGAAGTCCTCCTTGCGCAATTTGTGCAAGCGGGCCTTCTCCATAAGGCGACTGAATTCCGCCTCCGGCAGGGTGGCGAACAAATGGTGATCCCTGATCTGCTGGGTATCCAGTACCTGGCGGGCCATAGTGGTTTCCTCTTGCCTGGTGGAATTTTATCGTACTGCCGCGCTTTGTCATTGTCGATCAACGGATGTCGGCTGTTCTTGCGGTCAATCAAATGAATCTCCATTGGTCTCCATTAAGATGTTGCGGGACTTCTGATTATTTCTGGTCCATGTCATTGCGGGGGTGTCGCAGCTGAACGCTCTTTCCTCGCCATGGCAACCCTGCAGAGATTCCGCGACCGCCATTCAATGTCAAATTGAAAGTACGGGAAGTGCGGTGATTGTGTCTGTGAGCTACCGGAGACCGATGTGACTATAGACGAAAACCTGCAACTGCGGGTCACCAGGCTGCTTGGGAGGGTGTTGCGCAAGGCGCCCCAGCGACCCCAGGCGCTGCTCGCCAGCGCCGCGCTCAACCGGGTTCTGGGGGAGCAGATTGCCGACGGCGACTACGTGATGGTGTGGACGGCCTACGACACCGATCTGGGCCGCGATCGGCTGTTCATGCGGTGCTACGACGCCGACGGGACGCCGGCCGATCTGCCGTTGCTGGACGGGGACAAGAACGTGATCGGCACGCGCATCGACGCCTTCCCGATCATCGCGGTGACTCCCCCCTCGACGCACCCGGCATTGATGGCCAGCGCGCAGCGGTTCGGCAGCGTGGCGAGCTGGCAGGCGGAGATCACGTAGGTCTCGGGCT
>CAZWUP010000028.1:0-18006 GCA_964637045.1 uncultured Porticoccaceae bacterium
CTCCTTTTACCGAGATAGCGCGATGCCTGGCGCAGGCAAAAAAAAGTCGCTGTTGCCAGCGACTAAGGGGAATGTTGAAACCGGGGGCGAAGGTGCCCCCGCCGCGGATCAGAAGCTGGCGTTCAGGGTGACCCCCCACATCCTCGGCTCGGTGTAGGTGCCGCGCACATACTGGTAGACCTGGCCGGAAATAAAGCCAATGGTGGACTGCACCTTGCGCTCATCCAGGGCGTTCTTTACCCAGAGGCTGGCGCTGTATTTGTCGTCCAGGGTACTGGCTGTCAGGTTGAGGTTGAGCAGTCCGTAGGCGTCCGTGGTACTGGCGTCGATAAAACTCTCCGCCATGGCCGGGGTAAGGGCGGCGACACCCAGGTTGGCGGATTCCGCCACGATACTGGCGGCGGACTCATCGTTGCCCAGCATTTCGTCTACCCAGTAATAGGTGGCGGTACCGGACAGCCTGAGGGCACTGAACTCCTGGTCGTAGTTCAGCGACAGGGACCACTGGTTTTCGGGCACGAACTGGGTGATGGGCAGCTCCTCGTCGGGAACCTTCATGCCGCCGGACTCCAGCTCGGTGAACTCGGAATCGATATAGGCATAGGTGGCGGCGATGCTCCAGTTTTCGTGGAGCAGGTAGGTCAGTTCGGTTTCAAGGCCCTTGGACTCCGTGGTACCGGCGTTGAGGACTGCGGTGGCCGAAGTCTGGGTGGTCTGGTCGGCGAAAATTGTGGTGTACTGCTTGTCCGTGGTTTCATTGGTGTAGAAGGCGGTGTTCCAGCGCAAAGTATCCTCGAGGAAATCACCCTTCAAACCCAGTTCATACTCGAGAATTTCCTCCGGCTCGTAGGTGAAGGGCACGCCAGCTGGCACACCGCGGCCGTTGAAGCCGCCGGCGCGAAAACCGGTGCTCGCCTTGGCGTAGACCATGATGGCATCGCTGAGCTTGTAGTCGTAGCTGATCAGCCAGTCGGTGGAGTCGAAGGTTTCATTGGGCCGCAGGACGGGAACCGGGGTTGTGGTCCCGGCAATGACCATGCTGTTTTTATGGGCGTCGAAGTCCCAGCTCGGGTATCTGTTGGTTCTGCTCTGGCTCGATGACCCCCAGACCCCGCCGGTCTTTTCGTCCTCGGTCTTGCGCAGCCCCAGGGTGAGATTGGAAACCTCGTTGATGTGCCAGGTGGCCTGGCCGTAGAAGCCCAGGCTTTCCACGTTGTTTTCCACATAGGCGCCACCCACCACCGTCGCCGGCGGCTTGGTGAAGGCGTTCAAGCCATAGCTGTAGTCATAGAGCTGGGCAAATTCCTCGAAATACATAACCCCGGCGACCAGGTCGATGCGGTCCTCAAACAGGCTGGTGTTGAACTGGAGCTCGTAGCTCTTCTGGTCGCCGGCCTCCCGCCCCCAGGAGCCGTGGCGGGTGATTCTGCTGGCGAAGTCGCCGCCATCGTAGTCGATTTCCCGCAGATGCCGCCATTCCCGATCCGACGCCAGAAACTTGATATCACCAATGTCCAGACTGTAGGTTGCAACAAAGGTGAGGGTCTCCGTCTCGGCGGAGTTGAAGGGATCAAAACTCAGGGAAACGGTGTCGTCATCGCGATCAAAGGGAATGGCGACGCCGCTGCGCCACAGCTGGTCAGAGGCCGGGCCGCTGACATCGGCATCGAATTTTTCCCAGGACAGCACCATATCCAGGGCATCCGTGGGGGCAAACCGCAGCTTGGCGCGAACGGTCTCGGTCTCTTTGCCGCCAAGTTCACTCACCGAGGGCTTGCTGGGGTTGGCTGCATTGGTGACATAGTCGTCCCGCTCCGCCTGCTGCAAGGCCACCCGCAGGGCGAACATTTCACCCATGGGCACATTCAAAATGCCGGTGTACTTCTGGTAGTCAGGCCCCCCGGACAAGCCGAGGGAGCCGGAAAACTCCTCCAGCTCGGGATTTTTCGAATTCAGCAGCATCGCGCCAGCGGTGGAGTTGCGCCCGAACAGGGTGCCCTGGGGGCCCTTGAGCACCTGGATATCCTGCAAGTCCACCAGATCCACGCCAATACCGTAGGAGCGGGCGATGTAGACGCCGTCGACATAGACCCCCACCGAGGGGTCCATGGTGACAATGGAGTCGGTCTGCACACTACCCCTCATACTCAGCGCCAGCGCCAATGGGCTGGTGCTGGTGGGTGGCACACTGAAACCTGGCGTCAGTGCCGTGGCCTCCTCAAAATTGAGCAGCATGGAGCGATCAAAGGTCTCACCTGTTACCGCGGTAACAGCGACGGGAACATCCTGGATGGCCTCCTCCCGCTTGCGGGCGGTGACCACGATCTCCTCCAGGCCGATGGCCCCCAGCGCCTGGGACCCCACCCCCATGGTAGTCGAGGCCACGGCAGTGACCAATGCGAGTTGTTGCAGCTTTCTCATAGTTATCCCCTGGTGTTGTTTGGTTTGATGTTTGTAACTATTCAGCACTTTCACCTATGGCAGTGACCTTAGTTGAGTTTCACGTTTCACGTTTCACGTTTCACGTTGCACGTAGCTGCAGTAACTCTGAGCGTCGGCGGGTCAAGTCCGTTATACCTACCGGTGCTCGGATTCAGCACGAATACGTGAAACGTGCAACTCAGTGATCCCCATGAGGTACTGAATAGTTACGATGTTTTTAACCCGGCGAGCCGACAAGTATGGATACCTATTGGCTTGCACATCTTTGAAACACTGGCGGAAATACAAAAATATCCCTGTATTTCAGTATTTTGAATCTAACTTCGGCCAAAGGCAGCATAGAGGAGATCTTGTACTTGATCATTAAATCACCCAGGCATAAAGTAACACTTAGAATTATTAATACTGACTATTAATAGCATCCACCATAGTTTCTCTTGTTGTCAATATTTATCTATACGACCGATACCCAAACCCTCAACTTGCAAATTATAATTCTTGATAATATTATTCACGCTACATATTAAATACTATACCGACACCATTCACCACCAGTGCGAGCCAAGCCCATGACAAGCCCTCTCATCAGCCAATTTCACGACCACCCGGAAGCCATGAACACCCTGTCCAGCGAAACCCTGTTCGATCTGGATTGGGCCGAGGTCAGGGAACTCCAGTTTCACCTGATGAAAAGGCGCTTCGAGGAAATGCGGCCGCGTATCCGCGTCCTGGACCGGCTGGCGGAGGACCTGGCGATCGACAGCTTCGCCAGGCCGGAGGACGCCACCCCCCTGTTTCTGCCCCACACCATGTACAAGTCCTATGCCGCCTCCAGCATCGAGAAGGGCAACTACGAGAAGATGACCAAATGGTTGTCTGGCCTCACTCCCCACGACCTCAGCCAGGTGGACACCTCGGCCTGCGATTCCCTGGAGACCTGGCTCGACACCCTGGAGGCCAATACCCCCCTGAGGCCCATCTGCTCGTCGGGAACATCCGGCAAGATCTCCGTGTTCCCCCGCGGGCAGCGGGAAGCCGACTACAAGCTCAACAATTTTCTCCAGGTTCACAGTGGCTACCGCAGTGAACCCGACTCCGGCCTTACCACCGGCGAGGTGGAGTATTTCTGCCCCTGGCCGGTCGCCACCGGCCGGCACAACATGCCCGCCCACTTCAAGGCCCTGCGGGAGACTGTGTTTGCCAGGCACCCGGAGAGAATGCATATTCTCGGCAAGGGCCACTGGGATGTGGACATGCTGTGGCTGTCCGGCCGCCTGCGGGCGGCGGAGGCCAAGGGGGAGCTGGGCGCCCTCAAGCTGACCCCGGCCCTGGAGCGGATCCGCGACAAACTGAAAATCCAGCAGGCCGGCGCCCAGGAGGATGTGGAGGCCTTTATCGAGGAGCTGTTCGTCGGCGCCCGGGGCAAGCGGATCTTCCTCCAGTGCCCCTACGGCCAGATGATCCCCCTCGCCCAGGAAGCAAAAAAACGCGGCCTCACCGCGCAGTTCGACGCCAACAGCTACATCCTCGCCGGCGGGCGCTCCGGCAGCAAGGGCACGGTTTTCCCCGACGACTGGTTCGAGCAGTGCAAGGCGGCCTTCGATTTCCCCTACCAGGAGACCTACGGCATGACGGAGTCCACCGGCTCCGCCCGCCTCTGCGCCGGGGGCCATTTTCACGTCTCCCCCTGGGTGGCGATTTTCCAATTGGATCCGGACACCAGCGCCCCCCTGGCACAGCAGGGCACCCAGACTGGCCGTCTGGCCCTGTTCGACACCCTGCCCACCTCCTACTGGGGCGGCCTGATCACCGGCGACCGGGTCACCATCAACTGGGACGGCGGTTGCAGCTGCGGGCGCAACGGTCCCTATGTCCACAACGACGTGGTGAGGTACAGCAATCTCCGGGATGACGACAAGGTCACCTGCTCCAAGTCCCCGGACGCCTACGAAAAGGCGGTTGAATTGGCCCTTGGCGTCATCGCCGACTGACAGGAGAACATCATGAGCTCAGCAGACACTACCGAATTCGTCATCCCGCTGATCATTCGCGGCGAAATCATCGAGGACAACCTCACCTCCTTCGGCTCTCGGGGCAACTTCGCCTTCAAGGCGCCGGACCCCCACCACTACCTGGATCGCCTGGTGTTGCCCAACCCGGTGGCGATGGAGGATCTCTACGCCCTGTCCCTGACGGACATCATCGACTTCATGGTGGAACTGCGGGAGCACATGTACCTGGAGCGCAACCCCTATCTGCAGCAGGCCCTGGAGATCTGCATCGGCGCCAGCGGCAGCAAGACCGTGGACATGGTCAAGGGCTCCTTTCGCGCCCTCCCCGACATGCTGCGCCGGGAGAGTATCGAGGAAATCCTCGAAACCAATATCGGCATGCGCTACCTGGACGGCTGGTCCGACTCCACCCTCAAGGATGGCCGCACCATGGCGGTGCGCGCCTTTGGCGCCCGCACCGCCCATATCATCGCCGGCAACGGCCAGTCCATCGCCCTGCAGACCATTCTCTACAACGCCCTCACCCGGGGTGACGCCATCGTCAAGCTGCCCTCCAACGACCCCTATTTCTCCACCGCGGTGGCCCGCACCATGATCGAGATGGCCCCCGATCACCCCATCAACAAGCACCTCACCGTGGCCTACTGGAAAGGCGGCGACCCGGTGGTGGAAAGCCATCTCTACGACATCAAGCACATCGAAAAGATTGTCGCCTGGGGGGGCTTCGACTCCATGCGCAGCGTGCGCAACTATCTGCAACCCGGCATCGACCTGGTGGCCCTGGACCCCAAGCTGAGCGGCTCGGTGATCGGCAGGGAGGCCTTTGCCGACGAGGCCACCATGGCCGAGGTGGCGGCCCTTGCCGCCCGGGATATCGGCTATTTCAACCAGGGGGGCTGTGTCAGCGCCCGCACCCTGTACATCGAGACCGGCACCGACAGCGCCGGCATCGCCCTGGCCAACAGCTTTGGCAAGCTGGTCTACGCGGCCATCCAGGCCCTGCCGGAACACCTCAGCACTCCGGTGCCGGACTTCGACCCGACGCTGCGTGAGGAAATCGACGGTATCAGGTACAGTGAAGACTTCCGGGTCATCGGTGGCCGCGGCAATGAAGGGGCCATTATCGTGTCCCAGGAAGATGAACAGGTGGATTTCAGCGAGCGCCTCAACTGCCGGGTGGCCAACCTGGTGCCGGTGGACAGCATCGCCAAGGCGGTGGGCCACCTGAGTATCCACTGCCAGACCATAGGGATATATCCCAACACCCTGAAAACCAGGATTCGGGATATCTGCGCCCTCAGCGGCGGCCAGCGCATCGTGCCCCTGGGCTATGCCCTCGCCGGCACCAAGGTGGGTCCCCACGACGCCATCGAGCCCCTGCGGCGAATGGTGCGCTGGATTCGGGACGACACCATGACCGAGGTGCGGGGCACCCTGTTTGCCGACGACTAGAGAACCCAGCCAATGGCCAGTCAACAACCCCAAACCGCCGCCGCACCAGCGCCTGTAGCTTCGCCGGGGCGCTGGTTCTACGGCTGGAATGTTCTCGCCGTCGCCCTGTTCACCGCCGCCACTTCCCTGGGCATTGTGATCGGCTCCTTTACCTTTTTTGCCGTGGCCTGGATCGACGAGTTCGACCTGTCCCGGGGCCAGGTCATGCTGGTGCTGTCCGCCTGCCAGATCAGTGGCGGCTTCCTGTTTCCGGTGGCCGGCTATCTGCTGGACCGCTACCGGATTCGCTGGATCGGCGCCATCGGCTTGAGCTTTTTGGCCGGCGGCCTCGCCCTGGGCTCCCTTGCCTCCTCGCTGTGGCATTTCTTCGCCATCTACACCTTGTTGTTTGCCGTGGCCGATACCCTGGCGGGCACCATGCTCACCAAAACCCTGGCGGTGCGCTGGTTTCGCGCCAACCAGGGCTTTGCCCTGGGCATCGCCTCCATGGGCACCTCCACGGGAATCCTTATCTTTCCCCCCATCACCGCGTTCCTGCTCGCCGAGTTCGGCTGGCGAATGGCCATGCTCGGCCTCGGCGCCATCGCCCTGCTGGTGACCCTGCCCCTGTTGCTGCTGGTGGTGCGCAACGACCCCGCGGAAAAGGGCGTGGCCCCCGAACCGGAGGGAAAAATCCGCAAGCCCTCCGCCACCGATGGCGAGTTGTGGCCAACCATGAAGATCCTCCGCAGCCGCCAGTTCTGGTTTATCGTCATCGCCTTCCTGCCCCTGATCGAAGTCACCACCGGCCTGTCCTCCAACATCGGCCCCTACACCCAGGACCTCAATATCGACACCCAGCGGGCGGCCTACCTGATTTCCCTGTGGTCGGCGATGATGATCGTCGGCAAACTGATCTTCGGCGCCCTCTCCGACCGCATCGACCTGCGCATTCTGTTTTTCACCGGGCTGACGTTTTTTGCCACCGCCATGGTGCTGCTCAGCCTGGAGCCCGGCTATCCCCTGCTGCTGCTCACCATGGTCATCCTCGGCCTCGCCGCCGGCGGCCAGCTGCCCCTGATCGGGGTGATGATCAGCAGGCATTTTGGCGCCGCCGCCTTCGGCTCGGTAATGGGTATGTTCTACCTGTGTATCCGCCCGGTGGCCTTTGCCGCCCCCCTGGCGGGGTGGATCAGGGACACCTTCGGCAGCTATGACTATTTCTGGCTGGGGGGGCTGACCATTGCCCTGGTTTGCGCCCCGGTGATGCTGATTTCCGGCAAAAGTACCGAGCGCAATACTGAAACCACCAGCACCAGGCCCGACAGCGCGTCGACCCGGCAAAAAAGTGAAAATAACGAATGAATCATTTAGCTGGCTTAGTAAGTCTTTTACAATTCCCGAGGCGTGTTTGACAGCAATCTATTCAGCCGAGGAGTACCATGGAACAGAAATGGAAGATGCACGACCAACTGGGGATACTGATTTCCACCATCGCCCGGATGAGCAGAACCCGCTTTGATCAAAGGGCCAGCAAGCTGGGCCTGACCCGGCCCCAGTGGCGGACCCTCAACTGCATCAAGTACGAGGAGGGTCTCAACCAGAGCCAGCTCTCGGCGATGCTCGAAGTGGGCCACATCACCGTGACCCGGCAACTGGATATCTTGGAGGGGATCGGCTGGGTGGAACGCCGCCCCGACCCCGGCGACCGCCGCGCCCACCGCCTCTACCTGACCCCGGCGGCGGGACAAATCCTCGCCGATATCAACGCCACCGTGGACGACATCCACGGCGAAACCTACGCCGGCATCTCCGAGCGGGAGCAGGAGCAACTGAAGAAAACCCTGACCAAGCTGTACAACAACCTGGCGGCGGGACTCAAATCCGGCACTGGCAAGGATACCGACAGCCCGGGGTCCGAGGCCGCCGCCAGGAAGGCGCCACGGGCAAAGAAAACGAAAAAAGCCGTGGCACAGGGGCCGGGGCAATAAATTCACCATCATCACGACAATAATCAGGAGCCAACATGACCACCAACCCCAACGATCCCAACTATGGCCTGTTTACCGACGCCAACCTGGCCCGCGCCCGCCAGCGCATCGGCATCTGGCAGCCGGAGCCCAACCCGCCCCACAATTTCGAGGTGAGCTGGGACGGCTCCCGCCACTTCGCCTTTGGCTATGGCGACGACAACCCCCTGTACTGCGATCCGGACTACGGCAAGGGCACCCGCTGGGGTGGCCTGATCGCGCCACCCATGTTCCTCTACACCATGGGGGAGGACACCGCCCCCAAGCCCGATCCAGACACCAAGGCCCTGCTCAAGGGGGACCCTTTCGCCGGCCTCGGCAGCTACCAGTCCTCCATGTATTTCGAGTGGTGGCGGCCCCAACAGGTGGGCGACCGCCTCTACTCCCGCCGCGCCCTGGTGGGGGTACAGGACAAGAAGAGCGATTTCGGCGGCCGCACCGGCCACGAATACATCTCCTGGGTGTACTTCAACCAGCGGGATGAATTGGTGGCCATGCAGCGGGGCATGTGGATTCACGCCGAGCGCCACACCTCCGCCAAGCGCAAGAAGGAAAACAAGACCGCCGAGCCCTACGGCGCCGAGCAGCTCAAGGAGATCGACGCCCTCTACGAGGCCGAACTGAGCGCCCGCCGCGGCGGCGACACCCGCTACTGGGAGGATGTCCAGGTGGGCGACGAGCTGCCCACCCTGGTGCGCGGCCCCCTCACCACCACGGATATCGTGGTCTGGCACCTGGGCTGGGGCATGCAGCTGACCCCGCCGGGCACCTACTCCCTGTCCTACAAAATTCGCAAGAAGGCCCCGGGCCTGTACCCCGCCAACGCCCTCAACGTGCCCGACACCGTGCAGCGCCTGCACTGGGAGCCGGAGCGCGCCCGCGAGCTGGGCCTGCCCACCTCCTACGACTACGGCGCCATGCGCGAGACCTACCTCACCCACTTGGTCACCAACTGGATGGGGGACGACGGCTGGCTGCACAAGTTCACCTGCCAGCACCGCCGCTTCTTCTTCCAGGGCGACACCGCCTGGCTGAGGGGCAGGGTCGCCGCCAAACGCCAGCTGGAGGGCCGCAACGAGGTGGACCTGGAGCTGTGGATCGACAACCAGCGGGGCGACACCATCACCCCCGGCACCGCCACCGTACTGCTGCCCAGCAGGACAGCCGGCGCCGTACAGCTGCCCGAACCCCCGGCGAAAAATATGGAGTCCCTGTTCCAGCTCGAAATCGCCCGCTTCAAGGACTGAGCCATGGCGGAACAGGCCATCGCCAGCATCGCCTTTGTCGGCACCGGCAATATCGGTGGGCCCATGGCGGCGCGCCTCCAGCGCTGCGGCTGGCGGGTCACTGCCTGCGACATCGCCCCCGCCAACCTCGCGCCCCTGGCGGCAGCCGGCCTGGCCACCACCGCGCGCGCCGCCCACTGCGCCAGCTGTGATCTGGTGCTGGTGATGGTGGTCAGCGAGGCCCAGGTGGAGGCGGTGGTGAACGGGCCCGACGGCCTGCTCGCCGGCCTGGACCGACAGCGGCCGCCGACCCTGGTGGTAATGAGCTCGGTGCGCCCGGCCTTTGTCCGCGACTTGGCGGCACAGCTTGGACCCCTCGCGATTCCGGTGGTGGATGCCGCGGTGAGCGGCGGTGCCGCCGGTGCGGAACAGGGCACCCTCAGCATCATGGCCGGCGGCCCGGCACCAGCGCTGGCCCGCTTGCAACCCGTGTTCGCCACCCTGGGCACCCTATTCCCCTGCGGCGACACCGGTGCCGGGGTGGCGGTGAAGGCCATCAACAACCTGCTGGGCATCACCAATATTTACCTGATGGCGGAAGCGGTGAACCTGGCCCGGGGCCAGGGCCTCGACCCCGACGGAGTGGCCGCCATCATGGAGGCCAGTTCCGGGCGCAATGCGGGCACCGCCGACCTGGCCCGCTACCGCCGCGCCTGGGGCGAGTTCAGCGCCAACCCCGCCGCCATGGCCGGCGCCCTGGCCACCTCCCGCAAGGATTTCTCCGTGGCCCGGGCCATGGCCGAGGACCTGGGCCTGGAGCTTCCCCTGGTTCGGGCGATGCTGGAGGGCTTCAAGGGCCTGGATGCCGAGGTGGTCGGCCGGCTGTGGGCGGCGGCCAGTGTTGCTGAAGGCGGTGGCCTCGGTTGAGTTTCACGTTTCATGTTTCACGTTTCACGGGACAGAGGATTGCGATGAAGACACCCAGTTTCGACCTCGCCACCAAGGTCGCCATCGTCACCGGCGCCACCAAGGGCATGGGCCTGGCCATCAGCCGGATGATCGCCCGCAGTGGCGGCAAAGTGGTGGTGTCCAGCCGCACCCTGGCGGACTGCGAGGCCCTGGCCGCCGAACTCAACCAGCACTGCGGCAAGGGTGCAGCGGTGGCGGTCGCCGCCCAGTGCGCCATCGAAAACCGCGCCGAACTGGACAATCTGGTGGAGGTCGCCCTGGCCCAGTGGGGGCGGTTGACCTCTGTGGTGTGCAACGCCTCCACCACCCCCTGGCTGGGCGCCACCCTGGACATGGCGGACGAGGATCTGGACTACCAGTTCGAATCCGTGTTCAAAAGCAAATTCCGCCTGGTGCGCAAGGCCCTGCCGGCCCTGCTCGACAGCGGCAATGGCTCCATCGTGTTCATCTCCTCCGGCTCGGTGCACGAGGCCACCAGCGAGCGCAGCGTCTACGCCTGCATGCGCGCCGCGGAAATTCAATTGATCAAGAATCTGGCCGCCGAGTTCGGCCCCTACGGGGTGCGCGCCAACGCCATCCTCCCGGGCCTGATCAGAACCGAGGCCTCGAAGCCGCTGTTCGCCGACCCGGACAGGCTCGCCACCCTCACCGAGCGCTTCCCCCTGCGCCGCAACGGCGAGGCCGATGAGATCGCGGCGGCGGTGGGCTTTCTGCTCAGCGACCTGAGCTCCTTCACCACCGGCCACGCCCTGCCAGTGGACGGCGGGCGCATCATCCATGCGGTGAACACCGGGCTCACCGCGGCCTACGGCGGCGGGCGCTGGGATACCAGGTGAGGTGACGCCATGTTGTTGAAGGATCGGGTGGCGGTAATCGCCGGCGGCGGTGGCAGCCTGGGGGCGGCCTACGCGGCGCACTTTCTGGCCGAGGGCGCCCGGGTGGTGATCGCCGAGCAGATCGAGGAGCGCGGCCGCGCCGCAGAGGCCCAGCTCGCAGCCCTCGGCGAGGTGGTGTTTATCGCCACCGACATCGGCGACGAGCACTCCCTGCAGGCCTGCGTGGACCGCACCCTGGCGCGTTTCGGCAGCCTGGACATTTTGGTCAACAGTGCCGCCATCGCCGACAAGCAGTGGGGCAACCGGGATTTCGCCTACACCAGGGCCCTGTTCGAAACCAACCTGCTGGCCCAGTTCCTGGCCATCCAGGCGGTGGCCCCGGCCATGGCCCGGGGGCGCTGGGGGCGCATCCTCAATATCGGCTCCGAGGCCATGTTCCTGCCCAGCGGCCGCGCCGCGACCCCCGGCCCGCCACCGGCGCCGGAGGATGAATTTCCGGGCATCTTCCCCGACGACTTTGCCTGGACCGCCGGCATCTACGGCTGGGCCAAGAACGGCCTGATCCACCTCACCAAGATGATGGCCAGGGAACTGGGGCCCTGGGGCATCACCGTCAACCTGGCGTCCCCCGGCCCCACTGCCACTGCGTCCTATCTGCGCAAGCTGGGGGAGGAGGATCTGCGCCAAAAAGCCTGGGCGGTGCCCACCCGCCGCATCACCCTGCCCCGGGACCAGGCGGAGGCGGCGGTGTTCCTGTGCAGCGACCGGGCCGGGGCCATCACCGGCCAGGTGCTGTGTGTGGACGGCGGCATGAATTTTCCTGTGTGAACCCCAGGCCGCCGATCACCGTTCACCGACACGCCGACCTTCGAGCCAATAACGAGGACCACGATGCCTGAGCCGTTGCATACCGAAATCCCCACCAGCTGCCGCGCCGCCGTGCAGGTGGCGGACCGCACCATCGAAATGCGCACCCTGCCGGTGCCCCAGACCCTGCCACCGGGCCATGCCCTGATCAGGGTGGAGGCCTGTGGCATGTGCGGCAGCGACATCGAGCAGTACCACGGCAGCGTCGCCCGCGCCGGCACCTTCAGCTACCCGGCCATCCCCGGTCACGAGCCGGTGGGCCGCATCGCCCTGATGGACACAGCAACCCTCGAACGCCGCGGCCTGACCCTGGGCCAGCGGGTGGCGGTGCACGGCACCGCTCCCTGCGGCGTGTGCCGCAACTGCCGTGCCGGTGGGCGCTGCCTGGAGGCCTTCAGCTACGGGTTTCGCAGCCTGGAGATCGGCTTCGGCCTGTGGGGTGGCTACAGCGAGTACATGGTGATCACCCCGCAAACCAAACTTTACCCCCTGGCGGAGCACCTCAGCGTGGCGGACGCCGTGCTGTTCAACCCCCTGGCCGCCGGCTTCGACTGGGTGTGCCGGCTGGCCCAGCTTGACGTGGGCGAGGACATCCTTATCCTCGGTCCCGGCCAGCGGGGTCTGGCCTGCGTCATCGCCGCCCGCGAGGCGGGGGCGGAGCGGATCATCGTCACCGGCCTTGCCCGGGACCGGCCCAAGCTGGCCCTGGCCAGGGAGCTGGGCGCCACCGACACCATCGTTGTCGACGAGGACGATACCCTCACCCGGGTGCTGGCCATTACCCAGGGGCGCGGCGCCCACCGGGTGGTGGACACCACGCCCACCAGCTTCCAGCCGGTGACCGACGCCATCGCCGCCGCGCGCCGGGGCGGCACCCTGGTTCTCGCCGGCCTCAAGGCCCACACGCTGATGCCCGACTTTCCCCTGGATGCGGTGATCCACAAGCAGCTCCACCTGGTGGGGGCCCTGTCGGCCTCGGACTGGGCGGTGCAGCAGGCCATCCGCGCCGTGGCCGGCGGCCGCTACCCCCTGCACCTGCTGCACAGCCACACCCTGCCCATCACCGAAGTGGAGAAGGCCATCCAGCTGCTGGCGGGGGAGATCGAGGACGGCACCTTGCCGCTGCATATTACGGTGGTGCCTTGAAGATGGGTTTCACGTTGCACGTAAAAGCTGAGGCTGTTCCTACTGCATGTCCAGAGACCACCGTGCGAAGTCTGAGTGCCGCACTCGCCACTGGCACCCACGTGCAACGTGAAACGTGAAACGTGCAACTCAATCACCAACCACCAACAACCTAGGAGTCCCCCCATGACACTCAATGGAAAAACCGCCCTCGTCACCGGCGCCGGTCGCGGCATCGGCCGCGGTATCGCCCTGCGCCTGGCCCAAGATGGCGCCAAGGTGATCGTCAACTACTCACGCAGTGCCAAGGCCGCCGAGGAGCTGGTGCAACAGATCAAGGGAGAAGGCGGTGATGCCCTGGCCCTGGGCTGTGACGTCAGCGACCTGGATGCGGTGAAGGCAATGTTCGCGCAGCTCGAAAAGGAGGTGTCGCGACTGGATATTCTGGTCAACAACGCCGGCCGCGGCAGCAGCGGCACCCCCACCCTGAGCGCCATGACCCCAGAGGACTACGACACGGTGTTTGCCCTCAACACCAGGTCGGTGTTTTTTGTCACCCAGGCGGCCCTGAAGCTGATTCCCGACTACGGCCGCATCATCAACCTGTCCAGCACCAGCTCCCGCTGCCGGGTGCCGGGGCTGTCGGCCTACGCCGGCAGCAAGGCCGCCACCGAGGCCTTCACCCGCATCTGGGCAGCGGAGCTGGCGCCCCGCCAGATCACCGTCAACGCCATTCTGCCGGGTATCGTCGACACCGACCTGATCCGCGACAACCTGAGCCCCGAGCTGGCCGAGCGCTCCGCCAAGTCCGTGCCTCTGGGCCGCATGGGCCAGCCCGGGGATATCGCCGACGTGGTCGCCTTCCTGGCCAGCGAAAACTCCCGCTGGATCACCGGCGAGTGCATTTCGGTGGCCGGCGGCAGCTGAAACCAGCCCCGGGGGGACCGAGTACGAAAAGCGGAGTGCCTGATCGCCCCTGGGTGGTTTTGCCATAAATACCTATAAAATCAATACCATGATGGCCATTTGCCGGTGGCGAAATCCGCAATGGGCAGCCCCGGGCAAGGGACGCTAAAGTCTTGGATTCCCCACGCCAGGTGATCGCCATGGCCTGTTGCCCGGACCTCAACCCCTGAGCCCAGGCCGCTGGCCCCACAACACGAGAGAAGCCCATGACTGACCGAGCCCATGCCACCCTCAGCGGTGCCGAACTGACCATCAAACTCCTGGCCCGGCACGGGGTGGACACCCTCTTTGCCCTGTCCGGCAACGGCGTGCTGGCCTTCTTCGACGCCGCCCTCGACGCCGACATCAGGGTCATCGACACCCGCCACGAGAGCGCCGCGGTGCAGGCCGCCGGCGGCCGCGCCCTGTGCACCCGCAAGCCCGAGGTGTGCATCGTCACCGAGGGCCCAGGGCTGTGTAACGCCCTGGGTGGCATCGCCGGGCTCCACCACGACGGGGTGCCGGTGATCGTTATCACCAACTGCGAGGCTGACGACCTGTTCGGCACCAGCTGCTTCCAGGAAGTACCCCAGGTGGAGGCCGCCGCCCCCATCAGCAAGTGGTCGGTCAAGGTCCACGACATCCGCCAGCTGCCGGATGTGATCGCCCGCGCCTTCCGCGAGGCCGCGGCCGGCATCCCCGGCCCGGTGGTGATCACCCTCCCCAACCAGGTGGTTCACGGCCATGTGGACGCCGCCCTGCTGACCAGGCGCACTCCCGCCCTGAGCAAAGCCACCAGCGCGACCCAGCCCAGCGCCGAGTTCATTGCCCAGACCCTGGCCCTGCTGCAAAAGGCCCACAAGCCGGTGATTCTGGCCGGCGCCGGTGCCTTCTGGGATGGGGCCGATGAGCCGCTGCTGCGCTTTGCCGAGCACACCGGTATCCCGGTGGGCACCTGTAGTCTCGGCCGCGGCCTGGTGCCGGACCAGCACCCCTGCTGTTTCGGCGACGGCACCCCCGGCGGCGCGCCCCCGGCCCTGATGGAGGCCGACACCGTGCTGGTCCTGGGTGAGCGCATCGACCACCTGTTCGCCTTCGGCCAGCGCTGGGCCCCCGGCGCCACCATCGTCCAGGTGTGCGCCGAGCCGGTGGCCATCGCCCGTTCCATCGATACCGCCGCCAGCACCAGCGCCGACAGCCGCGCAGTGATGGCAGCACTGCTCAGTGCCCTGGGCCCTGCCACCTGGCCGCGCACCGACTGGCTCGCCCGCCTCAAGGCCGGGCAGGCCGAACGCCTTGCCGAGCTCCACGCCGTCACCCCGGAAACCGCCGCCGGGATCCACCCGGGCCAGGTGGCCAAGGTGCTGCAGGAAGTGGCGGGGCGGGACCGGGTGACCATCTTCGATGGCGCCAACGGCATGATCTGGGCCCGGGAATACCTGCCGGTACACAACCCCGAGCATTTCATCCACATGGGCCGCCTGGGGATGATCGGCATGGGCCTGCCCTACGCTCTGGGAGCGCGCACCGTGCATCCCGACCTGCCGGTGATCCTGGTGGTGGGGGACGGCTCCCTGGGCTTCCATTTTATGGAGTTCGAGACCGCCATCCGCCACCAGCTGCCCCTGGTGGTGGTGGTGCTCAACGACTCCGCCTGGGGCATCGAGCAGCATTTCCAGCGCCGCATCTTTACCCGCACCACGGGCACGGCCCTGTCCCATGTGCGCTACGACCAGCTGGCCCAGAGTTTGGGTGGCTTCGGCGCCTATGTGACCAAGGAGGAGGAGCTGGCCGGCGTCCTGCGAACCGCCCTCGCCACCGGGGTGCCCGCCATCGTCAATGTGCGCACCGAGAATGTGGAGCACCGCACCGTGGCCGCCGCCGGCAAGCGTCTGCTCCAGCAGCACCGCGAACACCAGCCCCGGTGACCGGCGCCACTGCAAACACGTGCAACGTGCAACGTGAGACGTGCAACGTGAAACGTCCAACTCAACCACTAAACGGAGTCACACCATGCACATCAGCCTCGAGGGCCGCACCGCCCTGATCACCGGTGGCAGCGACGGCCTGGGTCTGGCCACCGCCACCCGCTTCGCCGCCTCCGGCGCCGCCGTCGCCATCGTCGCCCGCAACCCGGAGCGCCTGGAGCAGGCGGCGGCCACCATCCGCCGGGATACCGGCGCCCGGGTAGAGGGGGTCGTTTGCGATGTGCGGGATGCCGGACAGATCAGCGCCGCCCACGGCGCCATCGTCGCCGCCCTGGGGCCGGTGGATATCCTGGTCAACAACGCCGGCTACCACCTCTCCGGCCACTTCGAGGATATCGACGACGCCAAGTGGCAGGAGGATATCGACCTCAAGCTGATGGCGGCGGTGCGCCTGTCGCGGGCGGTGTTCCCGGCCATGAAGGCGCAGCGCTGGGGGCGGATCATCAATATCCTCAACACCTTCGCCAAGGCCCCCAAGGCGGAGACCGCCCCCACCTGTGTGACCCGCGCCGCCACCCTGGCCCTGGGCAAGGCCCTGGCCGCCGAGGGCGCGCCCCACAATGTGCTGGTCAACGGCCTGGTGATTGGCCTGATCCGCAGCGGCCAGCTACGCCGGGGCTACGAAAGCCGGGGCGCAGGCATGACCTTCGAGGACTTCGAGCGGGCCATGGCCGAACGCCACGGGGTACCCATGGGCCGCCTGGGCAACGCCGAGGAGCTGGCCAATGTGGCCTGTTTCCTGGCCTCGGACGCCGCATCCTACGTCACCGGCACCACGGTGAACGTGGACGGTGGCATGTGTCCGGTGACTTGAGGCTGGGGGTGCACAGTAGGTGTAGCCCCCTACTCGGCTGGGTTACTGTTCGATCCGGTATGCCGCAGAGCAAGCCAGAGGTACTGCCACTCTGGTGTCTGGCTAGTACTCTTTCAATTTGATACTGCCTTGTGTTCCGGTTCTATTGTAGGAGCCCGGTCCTCCGGGCGAACAGAGGTGGGAAAGACGCCCAATTCGCTTCGAATCACCACCATTCGCCCGGAGGAGAGCCTGCCCCGCGAGCGGAGCGAGTGCCCTGGGTGCCGGGCTCCTACACAAATCCGATCTGGCCAAAATCAAATTGAAACAGCACTAGCTGGCCAGGGCGCGGTTGATCATCATGCAGTCCATTTCGATAAGGGACAGGTCCGGCTTGCGGCTGATGGGGTAAAGACCGGTGAGGGCAAAACCCGCGTCCTCGTAGACCTTCAGCGCCTCCAGGTAGTGGGGCATATTGGCGTAAATTGGCGCGATGGAGAGTTCCGACAACAGGGCGGCAACCCGGCCCAGGGACTGGGTCGCCCCCCGAAAGACATTGAGGTCAAACCCCTGGGTGTCCATCTTAAGCAGGATATTCGCGCTGACGACATCGTCCTTGAGCCCTGCGAGAAACAGATCCACAGTTGAGATTGGAACCCGCTCCTGGCTGGCAACGGCGATGTTTTGGTATCTCTCACTGCCGAAGTCATTGGGATCGAGGAAGGAAGCCAGGTCGGAAGACGCGGTGACATTGATCAGGGCCTCACCCGGCTCAGCGCCCAGGGCCATCCTGTGGACGTGCCAGTTTGGATCCTGGCCGCTGGCCTGGCGAAGCCGTTCAAAGGTTTCCCCCACCGGCTCGAAGGAGTGGATCTGGCCCCGGTAGCCCCGGTCCCGGAGCCTGCGGCCAAACTGGCCCTCGTTGGCACCCACATCCAGCACCAGATCTATGCCGAGGTGGTGGACCAGGTTGAGTAGATGGGCTTCCGAGCTGGGCTGTTTGCTCAACTTGATAAGCTCGTAGCCAAACAGCGCGGCCAACCTCTTGTGCAATTTCACCCCTTGCCTCCCCTGTGGTGTTTTGGACATGGAATACGGTCACCACAAATTGCCCGCAGCGGGGCGATGATGGCAAATCCGGAGGGGAAAGGAAAATGGGGTGGCCGACGGGGATTGAACCCGCGACATCAGGAATCACAATCCTGTGCTCTACCAACTGAGCTACGGCCACCATTGACTGGATCGGCTTTTGCCGTGGGCCGAAAGCCCACCAAAACCTGCTGCCTGAATGGTCGGGGAAGAGGGATTCGAACCCCCGACATCCTGCTCCCAAAGCAGGCGC
>CAZWUP010000029.1:0-17952 GCA_964637045.1 uncultured Porticoccaceae bacterium
GCCAGTGGACAACCACCCCATGGGATTTTTGCTGTGGCTCCAGGCAAAGGCCTGGAGTCTCCTGTCGCTTTCTGCTAGTGTCGCCAATAACTGACTATAGATCAGCTATCGGCGGTGTCCAGGTTTGCCCTGGCGAACATGACTACAGAGAGGGAGGCTTGACCATGTCGGCTGCGATCACCCATATTTCCCGGCTGTGGCCCCTGCTCGATGCCAGGGTTGCGCGCACCCCCAACGCCCCCTTTGTCATCGACGGCGCCACAGGTGGCAGCCACAGCTTTGCCGCCGTCAGGGGGCGGGCGGAGGCCCTTGCCGCACAGCTGTTCGTTGCCGGGGTGCGCCCCGGGGATGTGGTGGCCTGGCAGCTCCCCACCCGCCTGGACACCCTGGTGCTGAGCCTGGCCCTGGCCCGCCTGGATGTTATCCAGAATCCGGTTTTACATCTCTACCGGGAGCGGGAATTGACGGCTCTGCTCAGCCAGAGCAGACCCCGCTGGCTGGTGGTGCCCGGTGCCGAGCCCGCCTGCGACTACCCCGCCCTGGCCGCCCGGGTGGCGCCGGAGGTTGGCGCCCAGGTGCTGGTGTTGGGTGACCCCCTCCCCGACAGCCATCTGGGGGTGTTGCCAGCGGTCCCCACAGCGGCCCGCGACCACGGCTGGATCTACTGCACCTCGGGTACCACCTCGATGCCCAAGGGCGTCATCCATACAGACGCCAGTCTCATCGCCGGTGGCCTGGCCCTCGCCGATGCCATCGACCTGCACGGCGGCGACCTGGGTGCCATCGCTTTTCCCTTCGCCCATATCGGCGGCAGCATGTACCTGGTGATGCTGCTCGCCCTGGGTATTCCGGCCCTGCTGCTGGAGCGCTTTGTGCCCGCCGAGGCGGCCGCCCTTATGACCACCCACGGGGTCACCGTGGCGGGGGGCAGCACCGCCCATTACCAGGCCTTTCTCGACCTCCAGCGTCAGCACCCGGGTACCCCTGTGTTGCCCGGGGTGCGCATGTTTGTCGGCGGCGGCGCCAGCAAGCCGGCCCAGCTCTATTACGCTGTGCTCCGGGAGATGGGCATTCCCATTATCCACAGCTACGGCATGACCGAGTCCGCCATGGTGGCCTCCAACCGGGCGGGGGACGACGATCAGGCCCTGGCCCACAGCGACGGCCGGCCGGTGGCCGGTATGGAGATCCGCCTGGTCACCGGCGACGGCAACCCCGCCGCCCCTGGCGAGGAGGGCGAAATACAGATTCGCGGCACCTGTCTGTGCCGGGGCTACCTGGACGTCAGCCAGACCCGGGCCGCCTTTACCGCAGATGGCTACTTCCGCACCGGCGACCTGGGCCGCCTGGATACCCGCGGCTATCTCAGCCTCACCGGCCGCCTCAAGGACATCATCATCCGCAAGGGGGAGAATATCTCGGCGCGGGAGATCGAGGAGCTGTTGCTGCTCCACCCGGCGGTGGCCGAGGCGGCGGTGATCGGCCTGCCCGATGCCAGCCGCGGCGAGCGGGTCTGTGCGGTGGTGGTGCCCAGGGGCGCGGCGCCGGACCTGGGCGAGTTCTGCGACTTTCTCCGGGGACAGGGTTTGATCAAGCAAAAACTGCCAGAGCAGTTGGAAGTGGTGGCTTGCCTGCCCCGCAGCGAGGCCCTGGGCAAGGTGGCCAAGCAGGAGCTGCGGGCCCGCTTCGCCGGCTGAGGACTTGATCCGACGCAAGAAAAGCCATTGCCCAGGGGCGGCAAATGGTGTATCGTCCAAGTAAATAAATGACATATAGTCAGTTATTGGCGGGGATATCCAGTGCGGTATGCAGCTCTTCCACAGTCTGCGGCCGCGGTGGATTGACCCGCCAACCGGGCGCGGTGCTGCAACCGCCTGCGCCCCAGGGGCGACCGGTAGCACCATCTCCGGTCACAGCTATCCATCCCTCAACAGGGCGGTGTGCGGCCAGCGCGACACCGCATCAGGAGATGAACATGAGCAATGCCGCAGTGAAACTTGCCACCGAAGCGGGCATCGATTTTCCCGTCTACGATGCCGACCACCACTATTACGAGCCGCCGGAAGCCTTCCTCAAACACCTGCCCAAGCAGTTCCGCAAGGATTTCCAGTACGTCCAGGTCAACGGCCGCGACAAGCTGGTGATCAACGGCATGCTGTCGGACTACATCCCCAATCCCACCTTCAGCGTGGTGGCGGCGCCGGGCTCCCACGAGGACTGGTACCGGGGGCGGAACCCCGAAGGGCTGTCAATCCGGGAGATGAGCGGCGCACCCGTCGCCACCCGCCCCGAATTCCACGACGGCGCCGCCCACCTGAAAATGATGGACGACGCCGGTATTCACGCCGCCATCATCCTGCCCACCCTGGCCTCGGTGATCGAGGAGCGCCTGGAGGACAAGCCGGAGACCATCCAGGCCCTGTTCCACGCTCTCAACATGTGGGTTGCCGAGACCTACGGCTTTGGCAATGGCCGCCAGCACCCCACCGGGGCCGTGAACCTCTCCGATGTGGACGGCGCCTGCCGGGAACTCGATTTCCTGATCGAGGCCGGTGCCCGCTCGGTGCTGATTCGCCCGGCCCCGGTGGCCGGCCTGCGGGGCAGCCGCTCCCACGGCTTTGCCGAGTTCGATCCCTTCTGGAAGAAAATCGAGGAAGCCGGGCTGTTTGTCATCCACCATGTCTCCGACTCCGGGTACAACCGCATCTACCGCTGGTGGACCGCTGGCGGCCAGGGTGAGTGGCGGCCCTTTGAAAAGGACCCCTTCAATGAGATTCTCGATCTGATGGGCCGGCCCATCGCCGACTCCCTGGCGGCCCTGGTCTGCCACGGGGTGTTCGACCGCTTCCCCGGGGTGCGGGTGGCGGTGATCGAGAACGGCTCCGCCTGGCTGGTGCCCCTGGTCGACCGCATGAAGTCCACCTACGCCAAGATGCCCAAATCCTTCCAGCGGGATCCGGTGGAAACCCTGCGCGACCATGTGTTTATCTCGCCCTTCTACGAGGATCCCATCGACAAGATCGGTGAGCTCATGGGCTTCAACCGGGTGCTGTTCGGCAGCGACTGGCCCCATCCCGAGGGGCTCAAGACCCCGCTGGAGTACGTCAACGATATCGCCGGGCTGAGCTATGTCCAGAAGAAGCTCATCATGCACGACAATATGAAAGGGCTGCTGGAGGGCAAGCGGGACAGCGCCAGCTGAGTCCCCAGCGCCGCGGCGCCAGGTTCACCGGCCACCGGGGTGGCGGGGGAACCTGGCGCTTTTTTGTGGCGGGGATAACGTCAGGGGGGCGGGGCAGGGAGGGTCTTCACATGGCGATGGTGTAACCGCCGTTGACGGAGATCACCTGGCCGGTAATGTAGGAGGCGCCCTCGGAGAGCAGGAAACACACCGGCACCGCCACCTCGTCGGGCTTGGCGAAACGCTCGAGGACGATCTGCGCCATATAGGTGTCGTGGAAGCGCTCGCTGCGGGCCACTTCGGTCATCGCGGTCTCCACCATGCCGAAGCACACCGCATTGCTGCGGATCCCGAACTTGCCCCATTCCCGGGCCGCGCTCATGGCCATCCCGAACATGCCCGATTTGGCGGCGGCGTAGTTGATCTGGCCGACACTGCCGCGGCGTCCGGCATCGGATGAGATAAAGATAATGGAGCCCGGGCGGCCGTCCCCGGCCTTGTGGCGGTCCACCATGTGGCGGCCCACCGCCTGGGTAAAATAGAACGACCCGTTCATGTGCACGTCCAGCACCAACTGCCAGTCCTCCCGGCTCATTTTGGTGATCATCGCGGTGCGGCCGATGCCGGCATTGTTCACCAGGCCGTGGACCGCGCCGAATTTTTCCACCGCCAGCTCAACGGTGTGGTGGGCCAGGGCTTCCTCGGCGACACTGCCGGCCACACCCAGGAAGCGGTCCGGATATTTTTCCTCCAGCGCCTTGAGGCCCTGGGGGTTGAGGTCGACGCCGACCACGTTGGCACCCTGGTCGATGGCCAGCTCGCTGATGCCCTGACCGATACCCTGGCCGGCGCCGGTGACGATCACCGTGCGGCCTTCGAGAGACATGGGATTTCTCATTGTTGTGCTCCACTAATAACTGGCGATATGTCAGCTTTTACTATGGGGGATTGGCCCCCCTCCTGTCAAGGCGGCGCCACCCGCCGCGGGTCGGCCAGGCGGTTTTTTTGCCCCGGTGGAACAGCAGTTGATGTGGATCATGGAGCTTTTGGTTTGCCCCGATAAACTGACGATATGTTATTTATTTGTCGGCCCCGCCCTCTGCGAGGACAACCATGACCACAGCGGCACTTGACGGCATTACCCTCATCGACCTGGCGGGCATGGGCCCATCGGCGCGCTGTGTGCGGGTATTGGCGGACCTGGGGGCACGCTGGCTGCGGCTGCAGCCCCCCGCCGCGGCCAACCGGGTGGCCGGCGACTGGCACCTCTACGGCGCCCTGCGGGGTGCCGAGGTCCTGGGTTTTGACCTCAAGCACCCCGATGCCCGCCACCTCTACCTGCGCCTGGCGGAGAAAGCCGATATCGTCGTCGAAGGCTTTCGTCCCGGTGTTGCCGACCGTCTCGGCATCGGCTACGGCGACCTCAGTGCCATCAACCCCCGCCTGATCTATTGCGCCTGCTCCGGTTACGGCCACAGCGGCCCCCTGGCCCAGCAGGTGGGTCACGACATCAACTACCAGGCCCTGGCGGGCGGTCTCGCCCTCATCGGCCGGGACGGAGAAGGGGTGCCCGCCATCCCCGCCATGACCCTGGCGGACAGCGCCGGCGGCGGTTGGCAGGCGGCGCTGCGGGTGCTTGCGGCCCTGGTGGCGCGCAACACCTCGGGCCAGGGGTGCTTTCTCGATGTGTCCGCCGCGGAAGGGGTGATCCAACTGCTGGCGGTGGACTTCGATCAGCACCTTGCCGGCGAGGGAGTGGCCAACAGCGTACTCCACGGGGGGTATGCCTGCTACGGCGTCTACGGCACCGCCGACGGCAAGAGCCTGGCGGTGGGGGCCATCGAGGGGAAGTTTTTCGCCAACCTGTGCGCAGTGCTGGGCATTGCCGAGGCCGCCGCCGACCAGTACCGGGTCGAGGCCCAACCGGCCCTGCGCAGGCGCTTGGCGGACATTTTTCAGTCCCGCACCCGGGACGCCTGGGTGGCGGCCTTTGCCGGTGTCGAGGCCTGCGTGACCCCGGTGCTCGATATGGGGGAGGTGGTCGACCACCCCCACTGGCGGGCCCGGGGCAGTTTTGCCCATTACCAGCACCCCCGGGTCGGGCCAGCCCGCCAGGTGGCCGCCTTTGGCGGTGGCGAGCGGGGTTGTCCACCGTCGCCCCAGTCCAGCAGCTACCGCACCGTGCTTGCGGAGCTGGGCTGCGACCCCGCCGAGATAGAGGAACTGGCCGCGGCGGGGGTGGTGTCATGAACACTGTCGACATGGTTTTTTTTGGCCCCGAAACTGACTATCCGTCAGCTGACGGCTCCCCATCAGCTGATGGCTCCCCGTCAGCTGATGGCTCCCCCCTGACCACTCCCGGATACCCTCAGTCCACCGGGGTGGGCCAGGCCGCCGGCTCACCCCATTGACACCTTCGGAGTTCACCATGGCCCTCAATATCGACACCATCATGAACTGGCCCTTTGCCGACGTCAGCCACCACTACAGCCAGCGGGACACCATCCTCTACGCCCTCGGCGTGGGTGCGGCCACCGCCAACCCCCTGGCGCCAGAGGATCTGCAATTCGTCTACGAGCGCAAGCTGGCGGCGCTGCCCACCATGGCGGTGACCCTGGCCGGCCCCGGCCCCTGGCTGGGCAGGCCGGAAACCGGCGTCACCATTGCCAAACTGCTCCACGGCGAGCAGTACCTCAGCATCCACAAGCCGCTGCCCGCCGAGGGCACCCTGCTGGGCAGGGACCGGGTGGTGGCCATCTACGACAAGGGCCCGGACAAGGGCGCGGTGATCTACCAGGCGCGGGACATCCGCGACCAGGCCAGCGGGGAGCTGCTGGCCACCACCACCATGGGCTTTTTCCTGCGCGCCGATGGCGGCTTCGGCGGCAGCGATGCCGGCCAGCCCAAACCCCACCCGCTGCCCGCCGAGCGCGCGGTAGATGCCTTTATCGATCTGCCCAGCCGCCCCGAGCAGGCGGCCATCTACCGCCTCAGCGGTGACTACAACCCCATGCACCTGGACCCCAGGGCTGCCGCCGCGGCCGGTTTCGACAAGCCCATTCTCCAGGGCCTGTGCAGCTACGGCTTTGCCTGCCGGGCGGTGATCAAGCTGCTCTGCGGCGACGACCCCAGCCGCCTGCGCACCCTCAATGTGCGCTTTGCCAGCCCCGTCTACCCGGGGGAAACCCTGCGCACCGAAGTCTGGCGCGAAGGCCCGGGGCGGGCCGCGTTCCGGGTCAAGGTGGTGGAGCGCGACCTGGTGGTGCTCACCAACGGCCTTGCCGAATACACCCCCTGAGGCGCCGGAAATACTATGGACTACAGGCAGATTTGCTACCAGGTCGCCGAGGGGGTGTGCACCATCACCCTCAACCGGCCGGACAAGCTCAACGCCTTCACCGGCACCATGGGGGACGAGCTCTACCACGCCTTTGGCCGGGCCCGGGGAGCTGACGAGGTGCGGGTCATCGTCCTCGCCGGGGCCGGTGCCAACTTCTGCGCCGGGGTGGATCTCCAGGCCCTGGCCGACCCGGAGGAGGGTGCCCGCATCGCCGCCACCCCCCTGCTCAGCCGCTTTCCCCTGGAAAACCACGGCTGCGCCAAGCCTACCCTGTGCGCCATCCAGGGCGCGGCCATCGGCGTCGGCCTGACCATGACCCTGTCCTTCGACATCCGCATCGTCGAGGAGGGCGCCAAGCTCGCCGCACCCTTCGCCAGGCTCGGCCTGATGCCCGGCCTCGGCAGCACCTACCTGTTGCAGCGCCTGGTGGGTCGCGGTCAGGCCCTGGACCTGCTGCTCAGCGGCCGCAGCCTGGGTGCCGCCGAGGCCCTGGCCCTGGGTCTGGCCCAGCGGGTGGTGCCGGCGGGGGAGGGCCTGGCCGCGGTCCGGGAACTGGCTGCAACCCTGGCCCGGAGCAAGCCCCTGGTGTTGGCGGCGGTGAAAGACGCGGTCAACCGCGGCGGCGATTCGACCCTGGCCGAGGCCCTGGCCTGCGAGGCCGAGTGGATTGCCAGAATTCGCCCCGGGATTGGCAAGGCGGAGCGCAACGGATGACGGGTTGGGGAGCGGAAGTCTGGCGTCTGACGTCTGACGCCAAGAAGTCCGCATCAAGACAGTGGCCGGACTACGAAGTACCAGACAGCCTTTAACCAATTGCCATTCAGGCAAGTAAGACAGGCACATCCCGCGGAACGGACCGCGGCCATGACTAAGAACCCTGGGCCCCGGTGGCCCTGACACACACCAAAGCTGTTGGAGGCAACGACCAGTGGACCTGAACCTGACCGATGAACAGTCAATGCTGCGGGACGCATTGCGCCGGCTGTTGACCAATGAATCCCCTGTCGCCGTGGTGCGCCAGATGGAAAACGATGCCCTGGGCTTTCCCCCGGCGCTGCTGAAGGCCCTGGCCGCCATGGGGGTGATGGGCCTGACCCTGCCCGAGGAACACGGCGGCATGGGCCTCGGCCACATCGACCTGGCGGTGGTCTTCGAGGAGCTGGGCCGGGCCCTGTGCCCGGTGCCGGTGCTGGAGACCTCGGTGCTCGCCGCCGGCATCATCGCCCGCGCCGGCAGCGCTGCCCAGCAGGCCGAGTGGCTGCCCGCCATCGCCGCCGGCGAGGCGGTGCTGACGCCCGCCTTCCTGGAACCCGAGGGCAGCTTCCGGGCCACCGGCATTCAGCTGCGGGCCGAGCCTGTGGCCGGCGGCTATTGCCTCAACGGCAGCAAATACTTCGTCGGCTACGCCGCCGCGGCCGAGCGCCTGTTGACCCTGGTGCGCAGCGGCCCCGGCGCCGAGGACATCGACATCCTGCTGGTGGACCCCAGGGCTCCGGGGGTAACCCTCACCCGCACCGAAAGCCACGCCCTGGACCCACGCTACCTGGTGGAGTTCACCGATGTCCAGGTCGCCGAGAGCGCCCGCATCGGCGACCCCGGCAGTGGCTGGGCCACCTGGACGGCGGTGGGTTTTGACCGCATGGTGGCCCTCTCGGCCTGGTTCGTCGGTTGCGCCGCCCGGGACCTGGAGCTGGCCAACGCCTACGCCAAGGAGCGGGTACAGTTCGACCGCCCCATCGGCAGCTTCCAGGCCATCGCCCACCAGCTCGCCGACGCCCACACCGGCATCAGCGGCGCCCGCTACCTGGCCTGGAAGGCCGCCTGGGCCCGGGACAGGGGGCGCACCGACGCCCGCCGCCTCGCCGCCCAGGCCTTCCTGCGGTCCGCGGAGGCCGCCCGCTTCGCCACCCGCACCGGCCAGCAGGTGCTCGGCGGCATCGGTTTTACCAACGACCTGGACGTGCAACTGTTCTTCCGCCGCGCCAAGCAGCACCTGATCGCCTGGGCCAACCTGGCCGAGGTGGAGGATTTTGTCGCCACCAGCCTGATTGATGGGGAGTAACCACCATGGAATTTGAATTTTTGCCGGAAGAACTGGCCTGGGCCGAGCAGGCCCAGGCCTATGTGCGCCAGTGTGCCGCCAAGCCCGGGGTTCAGGTCAAGGGGGCCGAGGCCACCCGCTACATCGATTCGCCGGAGCGCCGCCAGTTTATGAAGGACCTCTCCGCGGGGGGCTACCTGGGCCTGTCCTGGCCGGTGGAGCTGGGGGGGCAGGGCCTGTCCAGCCGCTACGACTACCTGCTCAACGAGATCTGCGCCTACGAAAATGCCCCGGCGGTGGGCAAGGGCATCGGTATCATCGGCCGCTCCATGGCCAAACACGGCACCCCGGAACAGAAGGCCTACTTCCTCCCCAAGATCCTCAACGCCGAGATCGAGTGGGCCATCGGCTACTCCGAGCCCGACGCCGGTTCCGACCTGGCGTCCCTGAAGATCAAGGCGGTGCGCGACGGCGACGGCTGGCGCATCAACGGCCAGAAGCGCTTCACCACCTCCGCCCACTTCGGCGACTGGTACTACCTGGCCACCCGCACCGACGCCAGCGGCCCCAAGCACAAGGGCATCACTATGTTCCTGGTGGACCTGCACAACACCCCAGGCATCCACATCACTCCCATGTACTGCATCAATGGCGAGCGCACCAACGAGGTGTTCCTCGACAACGTCTATGTGCCCGACAGCCAGCGTTTTGGCCCGGAGGGGGAGGGCTTCAGGATCATCTCCGAGGCCCTGGATTTTGAGCGCCATATCCTTTTTCCCCACAACTACCAGCAGCGCATCTTCGACAAGTTCCTGGCCTGGGTAAAAACTGCCCGGCGCGACGGTGAGCCGGTGAAACACGACCCCGCCGTGCGCCGCGCGGTGAGCGAGCTGTCGGTGCTGCTCGAAACTGCCCACCTCCACAGCCTGAGCGTACTCGCCCTGGAGGGCTACGAGGCGGCGGTGGCCGCGGCCATGACCAAGATCACCAGCAGCGAGCTGTTCCAGCACATGGCCAACGTGATCTCCAGGGTGATCGGGCCCCAGACCATGCTTCGCCCCGACGCCGAGGGCGACCTCTGTGACGGGCTGTTCGAGCTGATCCACCGCGCCGGGGTGATCCTCACCATCGGTGCCGGCGGCAACGAGATCCAGCGCAACATCATTGCCCGGCGCGGCCTCGGCCTGCCCAACCCCACCTGAGCGGAGGCCCCATGATCAGCTACCCGACCACCCTCGCCGACTGGGAAGGTTTCCAGATCGAGCGCGTCGCCGAGGTCTGCGTCGAGCAGAGCCTGATCGACGCCTGGCTGGAGGCCGTGCGCGACGGCAACCCCCTGTACTGGGACGAGGCGGTGGCCGCGGAGATCACCGGCGGCATCATTGCGCCGACACCCGCGACCCTCACCTTTGCCTCCTCCTATCGCTGGTCGCCGCGGCGCCCGGAGGAAATCTGGGATGTTCACGGGGTGGAGTCGGCGGCCTACAAGCCGGCCCTGCGGCTGCCCATGGAGCCCCACTTTGCCCTCAAGGACTTCACCGGCCTGCGGGAGGGCATTGTCGGTGGCATCGACGCCGAGTACTACCAACCCCTGCACCTGGGGGATCGCCTCACCATCACCGCGGGGATCAGGGATATCGGCGAGCTGCGCACCAACAAGCTGGGCACCGGCCGCAACTGGGTGGCCGAGGTGCACTACCGCAACCAGCGCGGCGAGCTGGTGAGCATCGAGCGCTACAAATTCTTCTGCTACAACCGGGAGGCCTGAGATGGGCACATACCCAGCAC
Organism: uncultured Porticoccaceae bacterium; assembly: GCA_964637045.1. GTDB lineage: Bacteria > Pseudomonadota > Gammaproteobacteria > Pseudomonadales > Porticoccaceae > CAYXXZ01. The sequence continues at coordinate 10,351 of CAZWUP010000029.1, forward strand.
TGACCGCCGATCGGGTAAAGGCCGGCGACCGCCTGCCGGAACTGCGGGTTCCGGTCACCGCCACCACCGTGGTCCAGGGGGCCGCCGCCTCCCGGGACTGGCAGCCCCAGCACCACGATGCCGGCTGGGCCCGGCGGGTGGGCACCAGGGATATCTTCCTCAACACCCCCACCCAGGGGGGCTGGATCAGCCGCTTCATCACCGACTGGACCGGCCCCACCGGGCGCATTGCCCGCATTGCCTACAGGATGCGGGTGTCCATCTACCCGGGCAGCCTGATGGCCATCGGCGGGGTGGTGAGCGCCCTGCACAGGGACCGCAGCGGCTGCTGCTGGGTGGAGGTGGCGGTGGAAGTAAAGGCCGACGATGCCCTGTGCACCCTGGTCAATGTCACCGTCGCCCTGCCGGCAAGCGCCGGGGCCGAGAGCCCCTGGCAGCGCCGGGCGGAGCGCTGGCTGGTGGCCGAGTTGCCGCCCTTCCCGGCCGCCGGGGGAGCAGCGCCATGACCATCAAGGACAGGGCCGCCATCGTCGGTATCGGCCAGACCCCCTTTGCCAAACGTCTCGAACCCTCCGAGACCGAACTGGCCTGCATGGCCATCCGCGATGCCCTTGAGGATGCCGGCATCAGCCCCGCCGAGGTGGATGCCCTGTCGTCCTTCACCTGGGAGAGCAGCGAGGAAAACGAGGTCGCCAGCAACCTGGGGTTCGGCGACATCCGCTTTTTTTCCCGCATCGGCTACGGCGGTGGCGCCGGCTGCGCCACCGTGCTGCACATGGCGATGGCCATCGCCACCGGCCAGGCCAGTGTCGGCGTGGTGTGGCGCTCCCGCAAGCGCGGCTCCGGTGCCCGGGTGTGGGCCCTGGCCCAGGAGCGCATGGCCGACGTGTTCAAGAGCAGCCGGCCCTACGGCCTGGTGCGCCCGGCCGATGAAGTGGCGGTGCTCACCCGGCGCTACATGCACGACTACGGCATGACCCGCGACCACCTGGCCAACGTCGCCCTGGCCTGCCGCAAACACGCCAACAACAACCCGGCGGCGCAGATGTACGGCAAACCCCTGACCCGGGACCAGTACCTGAGTGCGCGCTGGATCGCCGAGCCGCTGTGCCTGTTCGACAACTGTCTGGAGACCGACGGCGCCCTGGCCTGTGTGCTGGTCTCGGCGGAGCGCGCCCGCGACTGCAAGCACAGGCCCGTCTATGTCCACGCCGGGTCCCAGGGCATGACCGCCCCCCACCCGACGATGATGAACCACTTTTGCGACCAGCCCCTGGACGGCCCCTCCTGGGCGACGGCGAGGGGCCTGTGGCGCCACAGCGACATTCAACCGGCGGATATCAAGGTGGCGCAGATCTACGACGCCTTCACCACCCTGGTGCCCCTGTCCCTGGAGGGCTACGGCTTCTGCAAGCGCGGCGAGGGTGCGGCCTTCACCGAGGGCGGCGCCCTGGAGCTCGGCGGCCGGCTGCCCATCAACACCGCCGGTGGCGGCCTGTCGGAAGCCTATGTGCACGGCTTCAACCACATCAACGAGGGGGTGCGCCAGATGCGGGGCACCTCCGTGAACCAGGTGCCGGGCGCCGACGCCTGCCTGGTGACCAGCGGCGAAGCCGTGCCCACCAGCGCCATCGTGCTGCGCAACTAGAGGACTGATCCATGGCGGGTGATGAGAAAATGATCGATGGCTGGCCGCTGCCGGTGACCGACGATCCCCTGGACCGCGAATTTTACCGCGCCGCCCGCCGCGGCGAGCTGGTCATCCAGGCCTGTGGGGACTGCGGCAAACTGCGCTTTCCGCCGCGCCCCATGTGCCCGGCCTGCCAGTCCCTGGCGCAGCGCTGGCAGGTGCTGGCCGGCCGCGGCCGGGTGTGGTCCTACACCGTGCCCCATCCCCCCCTGCTGCCGGTGTTCAACGCCCAGGCACCCTACAACGTGGTGGTGGTGGAACTCGACGACGCCCCCGGCATCCGCCTGGTGGGCAACCTGGTGGCCGGCCCCGAGGCGCCCCTCAACTCGGTGGACCCGGCAACCATCCGCATCGGCGAGCCGGTGGAGGCGGTGTTCGTGGCCATGGCCGAGGACGTCACCCTGATCCGCTGGCGGCGCCCGCTGTCCTGAGGCCCATATCGGCCGGAGACATTACCTTGAGACGTTAGCTGGAGATGACCATGGACTTTGCCCAGTACGAAACCATCAGGTTCGAGCGCCGCGGGCGCATCCTGTATGCCATTCTCAATCAGCCGGACAAGCTCAATGCCATCGCCGGGCGCGCCCACCTGGAACTATCGAGCCTGTTTAACGATATCGCCGACGATCCGGACTGCGATGTGGCGGTGCTTACCGGCGCCGGCCGCGCCTTCAGCGCCGGCGGCGACCTGGCGGCCATGGAGCACTCCCGGGACAACCCGGCGGATTTCTTCAAAATCATCCGCGAGGCCAAGCGCGTGGTGTACAGCATCCTCGACTGCGAGAAGCCCCTGGTGTGCAAGGTCAACGGTGACGCCATCGGCCTCGGCGCCACCCTGGCCCTGTTCTGCGATGTGGCCATTGCCGCCGAGCACGCCCGCTTCGGCGACCTGCACAACAATGTGGCCATGGTCGCCGGTGACGGCGGCCAGGTGATCTGGCCGCAACTGATCGGCTACGGCCGCGCCCGCCACTATCTGCTCACCGGCGAGCGCATCACCGGCCGGGAGGCGGCGGAGATCGGCCTGATCTACCGGGCGGTACCCGCCGCGCAGCTCGACGCCGAGGTCGACGCCTACGCCGACCGCCTGGCGGCACTGCCCGCCCAGTCCCTGCGCTGGACCAAGGCCGGCTACAGCCAGCCCCTGCGCCAGCTCGCCCACGGCATGATGGACGCCGGTATGAGCTACGAGGCCCTGGCGTCGATGACCACCGCCGACAGCATCGAAGCCATCCAGGCGATCCGGGAAAAGCGCAAGCCCCAGTTTCGCGGCTGTTAAGTAACGAGACATTTCCAAAAGGGCGGTAGGTTGGGCTGAGGAACGAAGCCCAGCAGCGATGGCGCACAGCGTCACCCAAAAAATACACGAGGATAGCAATCCGAGCCCCAGGCTGGCTGCGATCTTCCCGGCGTCAGACGTCAGACGTCAGACGTCAGACGTCAGACCACTCTCTTCCACATCAACCACAGGATTCTGACCATGGCTTACGGAATACTTGCTTACGGCGCCTACCTGCCGCGCCGCCGTATCCAGCGCCGCACCATCGTCGAGGCGGTGGCCTGGTTTGACGCCACCCTGCGCGGTTTCGCCAAGGGCGAGCGCACCATGACCGGCTGGGACGAGGACCCCATCACCCTGGCGGTGGACGCCGCCCGGGATGCCCTCACCGGCATCGACCGGGGGAGTATCGAGGCGCTGCTCTTCGCCTCCACCACCTTTCCCTTCCTCGACCGCCTCAACGCCGGAGTGGTGGCCGGTGCCCTGGAGCTGCCGGAGCACCTGGCTGCGGCGGATATCGGCGGCAGCCAGCGCGCCGCCACCTCGGCCCTGGCCCAGGCCTTTGCCGGGGACCGCTGCCGCACCCTGGTGGTGGCCGCCGAGCAGCGCCGCACCAGGGCCGCCAGCCCCCTGGAGCTGACCAGCGGCGACGGTGCCGCCGCCATCCTGGTGGGGGAGGGCAGGCCCATCGCCACCCTGCTCGGCAAGGCCTCGGCCACCCAGGATTTCGTCGACCACTTCCGCACCCAGGACTCCGAGTACGACTACCGCTGGGAGGAGCGCTGGGTGCGGGAGGAGGGCTTCCTCACCCTGGTGGCCCCGGTGGTGGCCCGCTGCCTGGAACGTGCGGGCCTCAGCGGCGCGGACGTGAGCCACTTCTGCCTGCCCACCACCCTGGCCAAGGGTGCCGAGGCCGTGGCCAAAAGAGTTGGCATCGCCCCGGCAGCGGTGCGGGACAACCTGCACCTGGTGTGCGGCGACACCGGGACGGCCCATCCCCTGGTGCTGCTGGCCGACGCCCTGGCCGCCGCCAAACCCGGTGAGCGCATCCTGGTGGCGGCCTTTGGCCAGGGTGCCGATGCCCTGCTCTTCGAGGTCACCGATGCGCTCGCCGACCTGCCCCCCCGCAACGGTGTGGGCGGCAGCCTGGCGCGGCGGGTGGAGGAGCACAACTATTTGAAGTTCCTCGCCTTCCGCGACGGCATCGACCTGGAGCGGGGCATCCGCGCCGAGGTGGACAAGCAGACGCCCCTGGCCCTGATGTGGCGCAACCGGGCCGCCATCACCGCCTTTGTCGGCGGCAGGTGCCGCCACTGCGGCACCCCCCAGTACCCGGCGAGTCGCATTTGCGTCAATCCCGAGTGCACCGCGGTGGACAGCCAGGATCCCCACAGCTTTGCCGACAGCATCGGCCGCATCAATTCCTACACCGCCGATCTGCTGGCCTATTCACCGGAGCCCCCCTCCTGCTACGGCATGGTGGAGTTCACCGGGGGCGGGCGCTGGATGATGGACATCATCGACGTGGCCGCCGCCGATATCACCGTGGGCATGGCGGTGCGGATGGTGTTCCGCATCCGCGATTTTGACACTCAACGGGGCTTCCGCCGCTACCACTGGAAGGCGACACCGGTCGCCGCCACCACAGAGGGCAACTGACATGGCCACAGGAATCAAAGACAAGGTCGCCATCCTCGGCATGGGCTGCACCCGCTTTGGCGAGCGCTTCGAGGCGGACGCCCAGGAACTGATGGTGGAGGCCTACCTGGAGGCCATGGCCGACGCCGGCATCGAACCCCGCCAGCTGGACGCCGCCTGGCTCGCCACCGGCACCCCCGAGTGCCACCTGGGCAACTCCGCCCTGGCCCTCACCAGCACCCTGCGCCTGCCCTATATTCCCACCACCCGGGTGGAGAACTTCTGCGCCAGCGGCACCGAGGCCTTCCGGGCCGCAGTGTACGCGGTGGCTGCCGGCGCCGCCGATATCGCCATCGCCCTGGGGGTGGAAAAGTGCAAGGACGCCGGCTTCGGCGGCCTGCCCCCCCTGGGCCGCCCCCTCAGTGCCCGCTTCCTGTGGCCCGGGGTGACGGCGCCGGGCAGCTTCGCCCAGCTCGCCAGCGCCTACTGCGGCAAGTTCGGCACCGACCCCGCCGACCTCAAGCGCGCCATGGCCCACATTTCGGTGAAGAGCCACGCCAACGGCGCCCGCAACCCCAAGGCCCACCTGCGCAACCGGCTGACCATCGAGGCGGTGCTCAACGCGCCGATGATCGCCGCCCCCCTCGGCCTGTACGACTGCTGCGGCGTCAGCGACGGCGCCGCCTGCGCCATCGTCACCACCCCGGAGATCGCCCGCGGTCTCGGCAAGGCCGAGCTGGTCAGCGTCAAGGCCCTGCAGGTGGCCGGCACCAGCGGTGTCGAGGCCCAGCACAACGGCTGGGACGGCAGCTATTTCGCCACCACCCGCCACGCCGCCGTGCGCGCCTACGCCGAGGCGGGCATCACCGACCCGCGCCGGGAGCTGGACCTGATGGAGGTTCACGACTGCTTCTCCATCACCGAGCTGGTGACCATGGAGGATCTCTTCATCTCCCCGGAGGGGGGCGCGGTGACCGATATCCTCGACGGCTTCTACGATGCCGACGGCACCCTGCCGTGCCAGCTCGACGGCGGCCTCAAGTGCTTCGGCCACCCGGTGGGCGCCTCCGGCCTGCGGATGATCTACGAGAACTACCTGCAACTGCTCGGCCGTGCCGGCGAGCGCCAGCGCCAGGGCGACCTGCGCCTGGCCCTGGGCCACAACGTGGGCGGCTACCCCCACCAGGGGGTGGCCGCCATCTCCATCGTCGGCCGCTGGGGCGATTGAGGCGGCGGGAAGCCCAGGGAGGGATCACACCACCGCTTGTGGGGCTCGGCCGCCGCCCTCAGGGAACGGCAAGGCCTGGGCTGGCGGTGGCCAGGGTGGCGGGGCGATGGAGACGAAACAGGGGGGTGTAGAGCACAGGCACCACCAGGGCCGCCGCCAGCAGCAGGAACATGGCCCGGTAGCCGCCGGTGAGGTCGTAGAGCCAGCCGGACAGCAGCGGGGTGGCGGCGGCGAAGGAGAGGATGAAAAAGTTCATCAGGCCGACGACGCGGGCGTAGATATGGAGATCGAAGAGCTTGGCCAGCATGGACCCCCAAAGGGGTGAGAAGCCGCCCCCACTGACCCCCACCACCAGGGCGCCGACAATCATCAGGGGGAACTCCCTGGCGGTGGCGAAGATCAGCATGGCCAGGATATTGGTGAGCAGGATGCCGGCGAAGACCAGGCGAATATCGATTAGATCGCAAAGTTTGCCCACCAGGGGGCTGCACACCATGCCGGCGAGGGCGTAGAGGGAAATCAACAGTGCCGCCCGCTCCCGGGGAATGCCGATATCGGTGGCGAACAGGGCCATGTTGGACAACAGCATCATGGTCATGCCCATGATCAGGGCAAAGCCGGTGGCCGCCATCCAGAACTCCCGGCTGGCAAAGGCGTCCCGCACCATGGCAACGCTGTCCCTGGGCTGGGGTGGCAGAGTATCTGTCGCTGTCGCCACCACCCCGTCGCCGTCCGCCAGCAGGCCGCGGTCGGCGGGTTTCTCGACGATAAAGCGCCAGGCCAGGATCGGCACCATCAACACCAGCACCCCCATCACCAGGGCCCCCAGGCGCCAGTCGTGGTTCTCGAACAGATAGGCCACCAGGGGTGGCACCAGGAAGCCACCCAGCTGGGTGCCCAGGCACGCGGTGCCAATGGCGGTGCCCCGCAGGCGGGAAAACCAGCGGGACAGCAGGATGGGCGGCAACAGCACCATCATGCAGGTGGAGCCCGCGGGAATCAGCAGGGTATAGACCCCGATGTAGCCCCAGATGCCGCTGCTCGCCGCCAGAATCAGGAACCCGATCCCGGACAGCGCTGAGCTGATGATCACCACCTTGCGCACCGAAATTCTCTCCATCCAGCCCGCCAGATAGGGGGCGAGGATGCCGGTCATCAGGCTGTGGCCGGAAATGCCCAGCATGATCAGGGTGCGACTGGCCGCGAAGGCCTCGTCCATGGCCCCGGCCACCAGACTCAGGCTGTAGGTGATGACCCCGGCGGCGATGGCGCCAATCACCAGACACACCAGCACCAGCCACCAGCCGTAAAACATCTTGGTCACTTTCATCGACGACTTCTCAGAGATTATGGTTATGGTGCGAAAGCATACCAGAGGCCGCCCCGGGCTCACCCGTCGGCAACGAATATTTACAAGTTTTGACACGGAGGCGTCGAGATTGGCGGGTGACAGTGGGCGCGGCGCTATCGCCACGGGGACTGTGGTGGGGGCGGTAGCCCATGGGCAGTCCTGCCCCCCAGGGCGGGAACAGTCCCCGCCGGCCTGTCGCCAGAGAGGCGCCCGGAGGGCAGCCGCTTCCGGCCGGCTACAAACCCGGGGGGCCCCCCCCGGGGAGGGGTCGCAATCAGCGCTGGTAGGTGCCCAGCAGCCGGTTCATGCCAAGCACATGGGGCTCGATTCTGGCCAGCAGCTGCCACATGTCGAGACCGGGCTCCAGCTCGAGGTTTTCCCCCAGGGCCAGAACCATGAAGAAATAGTGGCGTTTG
>CAZWUP010000030.1:0-17914 GCA_964637045.1 uncultured Porticoccaceae bacterium
TTGGGGTCGAGGGCAGAGGTTTCCAGCAGCGTCGGCGACAGGACGTCGCCGACGCTGGCTACAGGGATGTACTGGTGCCGGTGCTGGAAACCTCTGCCCTCGGCCACCACCGCCCTGTAGCCTTTGAATCTGACTTGTGTGTAAAAGCAGAAAAGGCAGGGATACCTGCCTTTTCTGGTGGTGGAGACCCCCGCTGCGGTCAGAAGGTGTATTCGATACCCACGGTGGCGGTGCGCGGCTTGTTGGGCCTGGCGCCGTCGGGCAGGCGGGAAACCACGGCTTCCTCGTCAAGTAGATTTTCCACCTTCAGGAACACCAGGGCGGCCTCGGTGAGGGCGTAGCGGCTGATCAGGTCGAGCACCATAAAGTCCTCGCTGTGGCCCAGGCTGCCGCCGCTGCGGTTGCAGCCGACGGCGCTGCACAACTCATCGGTGTATTTGGCGATCAGATAGTTGTCCCAGCCGTAGTTGCTTTCCAGTCCGGCCCGCAGGCTCCACAGGTGCTCGGGCACGTCCGCCAGCAGATCCCCTTTGGCGAAGCCATTGACCGGGTTGTCCTTGGCGATTTCCCCCTGGGTGTAGGTGTAGCCGCCGTCCAGGTGCAGGTGGTAGATGGGGTTGAGCTCGAGGACGGTGCCGAGCTGGAGCTCCACGCCTTCGATCACCGCCTCGCCGGTGGTGAAACTGCCGGAGGTGGCGCCGTTGCTGCAGGGCCGGGCGTTGGAGCAGTTCTCCGACTTGTCGTCGAAGTCGCTGTAAAAGCCGATCACCTCGCCGTAGAGATCATCCCGCTGGTAGCGCAGGCCGGCCTCGTAGTTGATGCTGGTCTCCGGCTCCTCGAAGGACTGGGCGCCGCCCCCCAGGGGTGAAAAGCCCTTGTGGACCCCGGCCAGCACCTGCCAGCCATTCCCCAGGTCGTAGCTGAAGGAGGCGCCGGGCAGCCACTCGTCGACGTTGTTGCTGGAGCGGGACGCGGTGGCGCTGCGGGCCACGTTGGCGTAGCGCACCCCGGAGCTGTCCACATCCTCGTGGCGCAGGGCCAGGTTGACGGTGAGGGCCTCGCTGACCTGCCAGCTGTCGGTGATCCAGAAGGTCAGCGCCTCGGACTGCTCCACCCGGTTGTCACCGCTGCCGGGCAGGTTCACCCGTTGAAACACCAGGCTGCCATTGACCTGGTCGTAGATTTCCACCGGCTGGAAGCGGTCCACCTCGTCCTCGTGGGCGCGCACCCCGAGGTCGACAGAGTGGCTGTCCAGGTCGATGGTGAAATTGAGGTCCAGACCTTTGGAGGTGTAGGCCCGGTTGTTGTGCTTGTAGCCCAGCCCGGCCACATCCAGGGTGCCGTCGAGCTTGGCCTGGGCGCTGGCGTCACCGCCGTTGGCGGCACTGATCAGGGCGCCGCCGCCACCAAGTTTGAACCAGTTCCGGGCGAAGTCGTTGTAGTAGGCGGTGGCGGTGGCGGTAATGGCGTCCGTCAGGTCGCGGCTGTAGATCAGGCTGTAGCCCTTGTGGCTGTTGTCCATCTGGTCGATGGCGGACATCCCGTAGCGGCGGCTGGGGTCGCGCTTGAAGTCCGCCTCGGTGAGGCCCAGATAGGTTTCGTCGGAAACCTCTTCCGAGTACTGGGCCTTGAACAACAGGTGCTGGCCCTCCCCCTCCCAGCCCAGTTTGAGCACATAGTCGGCAATGTCGAAACCGGAGCTGCGCTTGGATCTGTCGATGTCCTTGAAGCCGTCGGTGTTGCGCTGCACCGTCTCCAGCATGGCGCTGAAGCCGCTGTCACCAATATTTTTGGCGCCGTAGTAGGCGTGGAGGTCCCGGGAGTTGTACTCGCCGATGGTGGCTACCACCCGGCCGTTGTGGTCCTCCGGGATGGGGGTGGACACCAGGTTGACCACGCCGCCGGTGGTCTGGGGGCCGTGGCGCAACAGGGGCGCGCCCTTGAGCACTTCCACCGAGGCCATGCGCATGGTGGTGGGGAAGTAGTAGGCGGCGGGGTCGGCGTAGGGGGCCGGCGCCATCATGATGCCGTCTTCCAGCAGGGTGATCTTGGAGGAGCGCTCCGAGGTGGCGCCGCGGATGCCGATATTGGGGCGCAGACCAAAGCCATCCTCTTCACGGATATAGATGCCGGGAACCGTCTTCAGCAGCTGATTGATATCGGTGGGCTTTTCGACAGCGATGGTCTTTTCGTCAATTACCGCGCCGGAACCCGCCAGATTGCGGGCGTCCACCTTGGAGCCGATGATCTTGATGACCTCCATCTGGGCCACCAGGTCGCCCTCTCCCCAGGCGGAGAGGCTGAGGGACGATGTGAGGGCCATGATGGACAGGGCCAGATGCTTTTTCCGCATGGGTCTTTCTCCTCAAATGAGCACGGTATTGTTAATGGAGTGAGCAATTTGAGGGCATGCTAATCTAAATGATAACGGTTATCAATGCTAAGAGATAAAAAATATCAGCCGCGTTCGCTTTTGGCGTCCGGTGGGGCAGAAATGGGGAGCCGGCCGGCGCTGGTGCGCGGCCCGGGTGCGGGGTGTCAGCCGGAGGTGTCGTGGCCTGCCGGATGGCGGGCCTTTTTGTCCCTGGGCTTTCTGTTCAGGGCGGCCCGGTCCCGCTCGTTGCTGAGCAGCCGGTAGATGCTTTCCTGGGAGCGCAACTTGCGCTTGTTGCCCCTGGGTACATAGTGATTGCGCTGGTCGGCGTCGATGATCCGCGCCTTTTGATTGTCCGCCAGTTGCAGGTCCATGATGGTGATCAGCAGCTTTTTGATGGCGGGGTCGTAAATGGGGCAGGTCACCTCCACCCGGTGGTCCAGGTTTCGCGCCATCCAGTCCGCGGAGGAAATAAACACCTCGTCCTTGCCGTTGTTGTCGAAAATGATCAGCCGGGTGTGCTCCAGAAAGCGGTCGACGATACTGGTGATGCGAATATTGTCGCTGAGGCCCTTGATGCCGGGTTTGACGCTGCACATGCCGCGCACAATCATGCGGATACTGACCCCCGCCTGGCTGGCCCGGTACAGCAGGGCGACGATCTGCTCGTCCACCAGGTTGTTGATCTTCAGTCGGATCCGCGCCTTGCGGCCCTTCTTGGCGTGGTGAATTTCCCGCTCGATGCGGGCGACGATTTGCTGGCGGGTATTGAGGGGGGACACCCACAGGTGCTCCAGGGTCGGGTGCTGGTAGCTGGTTTCGATAAACTGGAATACCCCGTGGACTTCGTTGCAGATCTCCTGGCGGGCGGTGAACAGGGAGAAGTCGGTGTAGACGGTGGCGGTTTTCTCGTTGAAGTTGCCGGTGCTGATGACTCCGTAGCGGGTGTCCCCGGTGCCGGTGTTGCGGGTCACTATACACAGCTTGGAGTGGACCTTCAGGGTGGGAATACCCAGGGTCACCTTGATGTCGGCGTCGGTGAGGCGGTCCGTCAACTCCAGGTTGTGCTCCTCGTCGAAGCGCGCCCGCAGCTCGATATTGACGTTGACCTTCTTGCCGTTGCGGGAGGCGTCGATCAGGGAGTCGATGATCCGCGAATTGGAGGATACCCGGTAGATATTGATCTTGATTTCCGTCACCGAGGGGTCAAAGGCCGCCTGGCGGACGAATTCGCTGAAATAACTGAACCTGTCGTAGGGAAAGTGGAGCAGCACGTCCCCTTCATCGAGGGCCTCGAAGACATTGCGGTGGATATCGAAGGGGTTGCAGCGCAGCGGCGGCAGAGGCTTGTTTTCCAGCCATTTGCGCCCGGGGTTCTGAAAGCCGATAAAATCGCGGAAATTGCGGTAGCGGCCGCCGGGGATCACGCTGTCGACATTTTCGATACCCAGCCGTTCACAGAGCAGGGCCACCATCTCGCTGGGCATGGTCTTGTCGTAGCTGAGACGCACGGGTTCGGCGGTGAGGCGCTGCTTCATGCCCAGGGTGAGCTTCTCCATAAAGCTCAGGTCCAGGTCGTCGTAGAGTTCGTACTCCGAGTCCCGGGAGAATTTCATCGACCAGGCGTGAATGGTGTCGAAATCCATAAAGGGATTAAAAATCTGTGCCAGGCAGTAGCGGATCACCTCGTCCACCATCATGAAATAGTTGCGGGCCTGGCCCCGGTCCGGGGGGATATTGATGAAGCGCGGCACACTCTGGGGGATGTCGAGAATCGCGTGGTGGCGGTCCCTGCCCTTCTTGAGCTGCACCGCCAGGTAGGACACCTCGTCGTTGAGGTGCTTGTCCAGCTTGGTCTCGTCAGTCACCCAGATGGGCACCAGGTGCTGGAGAATGTGCTCCCGGAAGTGCTCGTCCAGCCACTTGCCCTGTTTTTCCGACAGGGTGGCCTCGGTGAGAAAGAAGATTTTCTTGTGGGCCAGCTCCTTCAGCACTTCCTCGTAGATCTGGTCGAACTTGCTGGACAGCTGGACGATTTTGTCCTGGATTTTGGACAGCAGCTTGCCGGCCTCGCCCACCTGGCCCCGCTTTTCCTCCAGTTTGACGGCGCGGCGCACATCCGCCACCCGCACCTTGAAGAACTCGTCCTGGTTGTTGGAGAAGATACCGAGAAAGCGCACCCGCTCGATAATGGGGTTGCTGGGGTCGGCGGCCTCCTGGAGGACGCGCTCGTTGAAGGCCAGCCAGCTGAGTTCCTTGGCGGTAAAAGGATCGGTATCTTTCATTGATTTGCGGACTTTGCCGCCAGTAGAAATACGCATAATTGTTGCTGGGTTATATAACAGATTTATGACAGGCCCCGGCGGTGTCGCAATGACCGGAACCCTGAAACTACGCCGACGTCAGTGCCTCTCGGCTACCGCCCCAGGATACCCTTGTGCTCCACCTTGTAGAGCAAATCGATGCTCTGGGTTTCCCCGGATTCCGCCTTGAGGCCGAATTTCCTGCTCAGCTGGTAATCCAGGGCCACGCTGCCCTGGGGTGAAAACAGGTTTTGAATATAGCTGACAAAGAGCTTGGGTGTCAGGTACTTGCCCACCACCAGAGTGCTCTCCTCATAGCTGTCGCCACTTTCCAGGGTCAGCACATCCATGCCGAAGGCGCTCTGCAGGCGGCTGGTGATCCAGTCGCTCTGGCCGATGCCGAGGGCGGTGGCGGCATTCATCACCTGATTGGCCTCCGACTGGTTGATGTCCGCCGGGGGTTTGCCGGTGACCAGCACGATCAGCGCGTCGGTGGGGGGCAGCGCCGGGCTGGAGAACACCTCGCTGCTGATGTCCCTGGCAGTGCCGCCAATGCGCACCCCCACGGTGGCGGTGGGGGTCTCCCGGGAGGCGGTGATATTGAGTCCGGGATTGTCGATGGGCCCCTGAAAAATCAGGTTGCCCCGGGTGACCCCCAGCGCCTGGCCGTAGGCCTCGTAGGTGCCGTTGTGGAGGCTGATATTGCCCCGCGCGGAGGGCAGGGCACTGTTTTTCGACGTCAGTCGCAGTTTGCCCCGCAGCTCCGTGGCCAGGCCGAAGCCCGCTATCTTCACCGCGTCCCCCAGCACCAGCTGAATATCTGTGGCCAACCGCAGGGGGGGGCGCGGCGGGGCGGCGAGGGGCGGGTTGATCACTTCGTCCGGGGACACCCCGACCGCCCTCTCGGGCAGCTGGCGCAGGGTGATGCTGGCCTTGGGCACTGTCACCTGGCCGGTGAGGGTTACCAGCTGGTCGGCCACCGCCAGACGCAGGTCCGGAGAGCCGATCACCAGGGTGTCCGGCAGGTTGACGAGGGTCAGGTTGTCCCCCTTCAGGTCGAGAATCAGGGGTGTCCTCAGGGCGCTGGCCAGGTTGCCGTTGCCCGCCACGGTGAGGGTGCCGGCGCCGGACACCAGCTGACCCGCCAGCTGCCAGCTGCCGTCGTCAGCGACCCCCAGGGTGCCCCGGCCCCGCTCCAGGCGAATGCCGGCGCCGGGCAGGGTGGCGGCCAGGTCGCGCATCTCCAGCTGCCCGGACAGTTGGGGTGCCGCCGCGGTACCGGCCACGGTGAAGTCGGCCACCACCTGGCCCTCGGGCTCCACCACTGCAGAAGTAAAGGCCTGCAGCCAGGCCAGGGAGTCGAACTGTCCCGTCAGCCGGCCGCCGAGGGGGCCGCTGCCCTCCAGGCTGGCATCCAGGCTGAGGGTCAGCTTGGCGGTGTCGCCGAGGGACAGATCGGAGCTGGTGCTGAGCAGGGTGCCGGTCAGTGCCCCCCGGGAACTCAGTGCCAGGGGTTGGCGCAGGCGCTTGTCCCCCGGGCCACCATAGGCAAACTCGCCCCCTGTGGTGGTCAGCTGGTAGCTCCCCTGCATCTTGCCCGCGGAGCCGCTGGCGTCGAGATTGCCCCCCAGGGTGCCCGCCAAGGTGGTGCCCGGCGGCAGCCAGGGTTGCAGTTCAGCCAGCCCCAGCTCGCTGAGGCTGGCGCTGGCGGACCACCCTCCGCTGGCATAGTCCCCCCTGGCGCACACCAACCCCTGGGCCCGTGCCAGGCACAGGTTGCCGAGGCTGGCGCCATTCGCCCCCAGGCTGAGGGGGGCGGAGTCCCGCTGGCGCCAGGTTGGCGAGTAGGGGCTGGCGATGGTCAGGTCCGCCAGCGCGCCGGTCCAGCTGTTGTCCCGGTAGCCGCCCCGGGCGGACACCCCCAGTTGCACGGCTTCGGCGCCATAGCTCGCCGTCAGTTGATGGCTGGCCAGACTGCCGGAGGCGGTGAGGTCCAGGTCCCCGGCGGGCAGCCCCGGACCCTGGAGGCCGGTGAGGGCGAGGCTCAGGCGAATGGCCTCGGCGGCGGTGATCTCGGCCGCCAGGGCGAGGGAGTCCAGGCGCCAGGTGTCGTAGCTCAGCCCCGGCGAGGCGGCGGTGGCGCTGATGACCGGTGCCGCCGGGGTGCCGGAAAAGCGGCCGGAACTGGTCAGTTTGCCCGCCAGCCCCAGGCCCAGGTTGGCGAGATCGTCGGCCTTCAGGTTCCAGTCCAGAGCCCAGGTTTCCCCCAGGCGGCCGTGTACCGCGAGGCTGTTGTCCCCCACCCGGAGGCGCAGGTCGTCGCTGGTGACGGCGCCGTCCGCCAGGGTCAGGGTGCCGGACCCGGTGAGGGGCAGGTCGTTCAGGGTTCCGCTGAGGTCGCCAATGGCGATGGTGGCCGCCAGGGCCCCGTCCCGCCAGCTGCCGCTGCTCGCCAGGTCCGCCGCCAGCAGTGCTGGCCACCGGGGCAGCAATGGCGAGGTGTTCAGGTCCCGGGCCAGCAGGGCCAGATCCCAGCGAACGCCCGCCAGCCACTGAACGGTGCCCCTGGCGGTGGCGCTGCCATTGGCGGTGTCCAGGGTCAGGGCGGCAATGGCAAGGCCTTCCGGGGTGCCGTCGGCGGCAAGGGTGAGGGTGGCGGGCAGGGCCTGGCGTTGCAGCTGTTCCCGCGGGGAGGGGGGCGGCAGGTCGCCGTCGGGGACGGGTGCCGCAGCTTCCAGGCGGGTTTCCCCGGTCAGCTGGTAGGACGCCAGGGAGCCCGCCGCACTGAGGGTGCCGGTGCTGGCCAGCGCCAGGTCGTAGCGCGCCAGGTCGAGGTGGTCCCAGCCGTTGACCAGGTTGAACACCAGCAGCCGCGGGTCGAAATCCATCCCCCGGGAGGTGTTGTTCAGCCCCACCCGGCCCTGGCTGGAGACGGTGAAGGGGCCCTCCAACCGATGGCGGAGTTCCAGCCCGGTGATGGGCCCGCGAAGGTCCAGGCTGCCCCGCCAGGCACCCTCTTCCGCGGCGGCCTGCCAACTGCCCTGCAGCGCCAGGGGGTAGGGAAAGCCGGTGCCGATCCGCCCGGCGAGGGCGGCGCTGCCCAGGGGGGACGCCACCTCCAGGTTGTGGATATGGAGGTGGCGGGGGCTGCTCACCCCGCGGAGCAGAATCCGGGAAACCACCAGTGGCTGCTGTCCGTCCCGGTGAATGCGCAGGTCGCTGATCAGGACCCTGCCCAGGGTTACCGGCAGGGGCAGGCGCAGGCTTGGCCAGGGGGAGGGCGGTTCAGCGGCATCCTCGGCGCTGGCTGCGAGGCGCACATCGATGCCCTCGGCCCGCAGTTCGGTCACGGTGAACTGGCCCCCCAGCAGGCTCCACAGGCTCCAGGCGCCGCCGACAGCGGCGATGTGGATTTCCCCATCGTCCAGGGGCAGGTTCAGGGCCGTCATCTCCAGGCCGCGGCTGAGGGTGCCGGTCACCCGTTCCACCCCGCTGCCGGGAAGGGCCCTGGCGAGGGCAGTCTCCACCAGCCAGCGGCTGCCGGACTCGCTGGCCAGCAGCCAGGCACCGGCGGCGCCAAGGGCTGCGCAGAGCACCGCCACCGGGAGCACCAGCCACAGGCTCAGCCCCTTCGCCACCCGGTTCACAGGTCGGGCCCCATGGACAGGTGAACCCGGAAGCCGCCGTCGTCGAGGGGAAAGGCAAGGTCCACCCGGATGGGTCCAATGGGGGAGAACCAGCGCACCCCAAGGCCGACGCTTTCGTAGAGGGTGAACTGGTTGGTGTCAAAGGCGGTGCCGGTGTCGTAGAAGGCCGCCAGTCCGAAGTCCCTGTACACCAGGCGATCGTACTCGACGCTGGCGGTTATCTGATGTTTGCCCCCCACCACCTTGTCGTCGCCGTCCCTGGGCCCCAGGGACTCGTAGGCGAACCCCCGCACACTGTTGTCGCCGCCGGCAAAGAAGCGCAGGCTGGCGGGCAGACGGGCGAAGTCCCGCACCGCGGTGGTCCCCAGTCCGCTGCGGCCGATCAGCCGGCCGCCGCCGAGGGGCAGAATGATCTTGGCGTCGGTGGTGGCCTGGGCGAAAGAGGTGTTGGACAACAGGTCCTCCAGCCCGCCCTTGACGCTGGCCCCCAGCCGCCAGCCCCGGGTCGGATAGCGGGGGTCGTTGGCCCGGGATCTGGTCCAGCCGATGCCCGGGTAGAGCAACAGCGAGGTGTTGGTGTCGTCCGCCACCCGGAATTTCTCGTTGAGCAGCGTCAGCGAGTGGGTCTGTACCCAACCGTTGTCGAGAACGTTTACCACCGCCACTTCCGCCTTGTAGCTGGTGCTTTCGGCGCTGTCGGTGTCCTCGTCCTGGATCCCCAGCAGCCACAGGGTCTTTTCCTTCACCGGGTCCCTGCCGGGCTGCTGGAACTGGAAGCCCAGGTTGGACTGCACCGGCGCGTACTGGGAGCTCAGTTGGTAGGTGTCGCCCCTGCTGTTGAAGCGGCGGTCGTGGAGGCGATAGCTGACGCGGGGGCCGATATCCGTGGAGTAGCCCGCCCCGACGATGCTCTCATAGCGGGTTTTCGGCACCAGCTCCAGGTTCAGGTCCACAGTGGTTGAATCCGGATCGGGCTCCCCCTGATCGACACTGACGGTGCTGAAGTACTGGCTGTTGATAAGATTGTTCTGAAAGGCGATCAGCTTTCCGGTGTCGTAGTAGTCGCCGCTGGCGAAGGTTTGGTAACGCGCCAAAAAATCCTGGTCAAACCCGGTGTCCCCGTAGTTGACCGCGCCGAAGCGGTAGCGGGGGCCGGTGTCCAGCACCAGCTCGGCGCTGGCGGAGTGGTTGAGAGCATCCACCGCCAGTACGCTGTGGGTGAGGGTGGAGGAAAAATAGCCCACCGCCAGGGCCCGCTGGCGCAGCTGGCGCTTGCTGTCCTCGTAGTGGCCGTGATTGACCACGGTGCCCTCCTTGAGGGGCAGCCCGGGTATCACCGCCAGCAGGTCCCCGTCGTTGTCACCGGTGTTGCCGGTGAGGCTGATGGCCACCCTGGTCAACAGGGTGGGCGGGCCGGGTTCGAGGTGAACGGCCACCCGCCAGCAGTCGTCATTGCCGGTCCTGCCGGGGACCCGCTCATGGCTCAGGGTCCAGCTGCCGTGGTAGTGTCCCAGGGCCCTGAGGGCTGCGGAGATGGCCTCGTCGGCGCCCGCCAGGGCGGTGCCCAGCTGGAGCTCGCCGATGGTGCAGGGCAGGCGCCCGAGGTCCAGGTGGTGGCGAACATTGTTGCGCAGGGTGGGGTTGCCCCCGGAGATCGCCAGCCGCAGGTTGTCGGCAGCGCTGGCGGCGCTGGCGGTTGCCCCCGCCAGCAGGGCGAACAGCAGTGGGTGACGCGAAAAGAGTTTGAGCAAGGTAAGTCCTGTGGGTCAGATCCTTGGCTGTTGTCGCTGGTCAGGGCAATAGAGGCCAAACCCAACCTGCGCTTTGCCTACTGGGATGTCGGGTTACGGCTCCGCCCAACCCGACCTACCCAGCCGTCAACAGCAAATTGAAGGCTCACCAGTCCTGTCTCCCATTATTCCTTGGAGTCCACCGCCAGCATCCAGTTCACCAGTTCCAGCGCCAGGGTGTCGGTGGCCGCGGCGAAGGCCGCCACCAGGTCCGCCGCGGCGGCGCTGGCGGCGGGTTCGCTGACCC
Source organism: uncultured Porticoccaceae bacterium (assembly GCA_964637045.1). Taxonomy (GTDB): domain Bacteria; phylum Pseudomonadota; class Gammaproteobacteria; order Pseudomonadales; family Porticoccaceae; genus CAYXXZ01. The sequence continues at coordinate 10,362 of CAZWUP010000030.1, forward strand.
GGAAATCCCGGCTGGCGAGGATCCGCCGGCTCACCCTGTCGATCAGCTGGCCGTGGTAGTGAATCAGCACTGCCGGGCGCTCCCCCCGCAGGTCCCCGTGGAAGGCCCTCAGGGTGCCGCCAAGCTCGCGGTCGGCCCGCAGGCTGTCGGCGTCGCTGGTGACTCCGGCGAGGCGGCCATCGGCGATAAAGGCGGCGGCCATCCGGTCCCGCCACAGCACCTTGGCCGGCGATACCCAGCGCGCCCCCGCCAGGGTCAGCAGTTCGCTGCCATCCCGGGTAACCAGCAGGGTGCGGCCGTCCATGGCCTGGCTGCCCTGGGGGGTGGCGACCCGCAAGGTCCAGGTTGCGGCACCCGGGGTGCCCGTTGTCACCCGGGTATCCGGCAGCTGATAGAGGGCGATGGCCTTGGGCTCGGGCCACAGGGTGCAGCCGGAGAGGGCCAGGGCGAGAGCCATTATTAACCCGGCATGAAGTCTTCTCGGGTTGATAAGCGGCACAGGGCCGACTTTTGCTGCTGCAACGTCGGCATTTCCGCCCTCCCTGGCGGTCAGGCGCCGCCATTGGCCGAAGGCCAGTGCAAGTCTCGAAAACACAGGGGTGATTAGCTGCTGAGGGGGGCGGTTCATGGTTGGTACTCCTTGATGCGCTCGCGGCCCAGCAGGTAGCCGCCGGGGTTCTCTTCGAGGCGCCGGGAAATTTCCCCCAGATGGGTGATGGTGGCCCGCAGCTCCTGCAGCAGTGGGCCAATCTCCGCCAGGCCGTCGACACCCTGGCCGAGGGCCCCCCGGTTGTCGCTGACCAGGGAGTTGAGGGTGGCGGTGAGCTGGTGGAGTGCGGCAAGGCTGTCCTCCGCATTGCTGAACAGCTGGCCGCCGTGGGCGTCGAGGTTGCGATTGAGGGCGGTGAGCAACCCGGTGACCTGGGTCATGCTGGCCCGGGCCTCGGCGCTGGCCGCCGCCAGGTCCCTGATGCCGGCGCCAATGCTGCCCCTCTCACCGGCGACAGTGGCGGTTGCCGCGTCGAGGTTGGCGAGAATATTGCCCAGGTGCTCGCTGTTTTGCGTCGAGAACATCCTGTTCGCATTGTCGAGCAGGCGGGTGGCGTTGACCAGCAGTTCCTCGCCGCTGGTCTTGAGCTGGGTGAAGGGGGAGGGCTCGGCGGGGATGATCGCCACCTGATCCCGCTTGGCCTTCAGGGGAGCGCTCTCGGGGGTCAGATTTTGCAGGTGGATGACCGAGGCCCCGGTAATGTTGGCAATGGACATCCTGGCCCTGGTGGCCTGGGTGATGGGGGTGCCCCGGTCGACCCGGATCCGGGTCCACACCAGGCGCGGATCCTTGGCGTCGAGGCTGAGCCTGACCACTTCCCCCACCCGGATGCCGCTGAACATCACCGCGCTGCCCACCCCCAGGCCGGTGACGTTGTCGCTGAACACAATGTCGTAGGGCACCCGCTCCCGGTCGCTGCCGGACTTTACCAGCCACAGGGCAAAGACCATGGCGGCGACAGTCAGGGCCAGGGTGAAGAAGCCGATCACAATGTGGTGGGCGCGGGTTTCCATGCTCGATTACCTCTGTTGGGCCGCAGCCAGGGCCGCCCGGCCCCGGGGGCCGTGGAAATAGCTTTGGATCCAGTCGTCGCCGGTGGCGGATACCCGCTCGAGAGTGTCCACCACCAGCACCTTCCTGTCCGCCAGCACCGCCACCCGGTCGCAGCTGGTGTACAGGGTGTCCAGATCGTGGGTGACCAGAAACACCGTCAGCCCGAAGGCCTCCTTGAGACTCAGCAACAGGCGGTCGAAGGCCGCGGCACTGATGGGGTCGAGGCCAGCGGTGGGCTCGTCGAGGAACAGCAGCTCTGGGTCCAGGGCCAGGGCCCGGGCCAGGGCCGCGCGCTTGACCATGCCGCCGGACAGCTCGCTGGGGTAGAGGGTCCCGGCGCGGGCGGGCAGGCCGGTGAGGGCCAGCTTGACCGCCGCCAGCTGCTCGGCATCCCGGCGGGACAGGCCGCAGTGCTCGGTCAGCGGGAAGGCGATATTCTCCACCACCGTCAGGGAGGAGAACAGGGCGCCGTTTTGGAACAGCACCCCGATGCGCTGCTCCAGGGCGGAGCGCCGCGCCCCTGAAAGCCGGGCCAACTCTTCGCCACAGAGCAGAACCCGGCCGCGGTGGGGCCTGATCAGGCCGACGATGGCCCGCAGCAGTACCGACTTGCCGGTGCCGGAACCACCCACCACCCCCAGCACTTCGCCCCGCCGCACATCCAGGTCGAGGTCCTGATGGACGACATTGGCGCCAAATCTATTGTCCAGGCCGCGGACACTGATGGCGATATCGCTGTCGTCGTTCACTGCGGTCACCAGCCCATCTCCATAAAAAACAGCGCCGCCACCGCGTCCAGCAGAATCACCGCAAAAATCGACTGCACCACACTGGAGGTGGTGTGCTCTCCCACCGACTGGGCGCTGCCGGCAACCTTGAAACCCTCGAGGCAGCCGATCAGGGCCACCACAAAGGCGAACACCGGAGCCTTGGCCATGCCGGTGAGAAAATGGCGTACCGGCACCTCCTGGACGATGGCCAGGTAGCGGGTGAGGGAGATATCCAGGGACAGCACACTGACCACCGCGCCACCGGCAATACCGGAGAGCATGGCGACGAAGGTCAGCAGGGGCAAAGTGATCAGCAGCGCCAGCATCCTCGGCAGCACCAGCACTTCCATGGGGTCCATGCCCAGGGTGCGCAGGGCGTCGATCTCCTCGTTGACCTTCATCGCCCCCAGCTGGGCGGTAAAGGCGCTGGCGGTGCGCCCGGCCATCAGGATGGCGGTGAGCAGGACCCCGAATTCCCGCAGGAAAGAGTAGGCCACCAGGTCGACGGTGTAGACGGTGGCGCCGAAATTGGCCAGCACCGTGGCCCCGAGAAAGGCCACTACGGCGCCCACCATAAAGGTCAGCAGGGCGACGATGGGCACCGCGTTGAGGCCGGTCTGGTGGATCTGGTTGACCAGGGCGGTGAGCCGCCAGCGCCCCGGTTGGGGCAGCAGCCAGGCGAGGGTGGCCAGGGCCTGACCCATAAAGCCCGCCAGCACCAGGAAGTTGCGCCAGCCGCTGGCGGCGAGGATCCCCAGCTGCTCGACGGCATCCAGCCACCGCTGGCGGCGGTGGTCGGGCTGGGGCTCCGCCAGCTGGGCCTCTGCCACCATACGCAGCAGACCCAGGTGTCTGGCGGTGGGGTGATTCGCCCCATCCAGCAGCGCCAGCAGTTGGCGGGGGCCGACCAAGGTGCCCAGCAGGGCGGCCCCCGCCGTATCCAGGGCGGCGAGGCTGGACAGGTCGAGAGCCTCCGGGGAGTGGCTGCCCGGGGGCAGGGTCGTGGGCAGCGCCCGGTAGTAGTCCAGGGTCCAGGCGCCGCGAATCACCCACGTCCAGCCGGCGGGGGTTTGCTCCCCTTCCAGGGTGCCTGCGAACAGCTGTTGATCCTTGGTCGCCAGTGTAGTCAAAGTGTGCCGGTGCCCTATCAGCTTGATATTGACGTATGTGAGCCTATGTCTAGGTCGGATTCGCAAAGTGTAATCCGACGCTATCCTGCCAGGGGTTTGCTTTGCGGTCTGTGGCCGATCATACCTGAAAATCAGCCATTTATTGTCGCTCAGGCATGGCAGCGGTCTCAGGGCTTCACCGATGGGGCTGCCGCGGGATGCTATGATCGCCACCTGACCCAAGGAGAAGCGATGAACAAAATACCCCACGCCACCGTTTATCCCAGGGATATCCTCAACCTGCTGTCGCGGGAGGAGATCCAGGGGCTAACCACCACCCGCCAGGACGTTGCCGCCCTGTTCCGGGACTGTGCCCTGGCCATTCTCAACACCGACAGCGCCGAGGACGACGCCGCGCAGATCCACGCCGAGTACGCCGACTTCGACATCCGCATCCTGCCCCAGCCCCGGGGTCTGAAGCTGGAGCTGGTCAACGCCCCGCCCCAGTCCTTTGTCGACGGCCACCTGATTCGCGGTATCCAGGAGCACCTGTTTTCGGCCCTCAGGGACATCGTTTATGTCAACTACAAATCCTGGGACTTCCAGCCCGGTGGCGCTGGCGATGAGGTGGATGTCACCAGCAAGGTGTTCCAGATTTTGCGCAATGCCAGGGTGGTGCGCCAGGATTTGGTGCCCAACGTCGTCGTCTGCTGGGGCGGCCACGCCATTCCCCGGCAGGAGTACGACTACGCCAAGGTGGTGGGCTTCGAGCTGGGTCTGCGGGGCCTGGATATCGTTACCGGCTGCGGCATCGGCGCCATGAAGGGGCCCATGAAGGGGGCCGCCATCGGCCACGCCAAGCAGCAGATCCGCAACGGCCGCTATATCGGCATCAGCGAGCCGGGAATCATCGCCTCGGAGTCACCCAATGCCATTGTCAACGAACTGGTGATCATGCCGGATATCGAGAAGCGCCTGGAGGCGTTCGTGCGCCTGGCCCACGGCATTGTGGTGTTTCCCGGGGGGGTGGGTACCCTGGAGGAAATCCTCTACCTGGTGAGCATCCTGCTGCACCCGGACAACGGGGAGCAAATGCCCCTGGTGTTCGCCGGGCCCGAGTGCTGCCGGGACTATTTCGCAGCGGTGGACGACTTCCTGGTGACCTGCCTGGGGGCGGAGGTGCGGGAGCTCTACCAGATCGTGATCGGCGACCCCGGCGAAGTGGCCCGGCGCCTCCGCCAGGGGGTGACTGAAGTCCACAACGTCCGCCGCCAGCACCAGGAGGCCTACTACTTCAACTGGCGCCTGCATATCGACCGGGATTTGCAGGCGCCCTTCGTGCCCACCCACGCCAATATGGCCGCTCTGCGCCTGGATCCCGCCATGCCCAGTCACCAGCTGGCGGCCCAGCTGCGGGCGGCGTTTTCCGGCATCGTCGCCGGCAACGTCAAGGCCTTCGGTATCGACCAGGTGGCCCGCCACGGCCCGTACCAGATCCGCGGCGACCGCACCATCATGGTCGCCATCGACAAGCTGCTGAGGATTTTCGTCGCCCAGCACCGGATGAAGCTGGGCCGGGGCGAGGACTACCGCCCCTGTTACCAGGTGGTGGGGACCGGCGTGCCCTGAGCCCCGCGTCAGACGTCAGACGTCAGACGTCAGACGTCAGACTAGATAATCAATGCTTGGTCATCTTGTCGAGAATGCCCATGGCAAATGCGGAGGCGACAAAGGTGAGGTGGATCACCACGTACCAGAGCAGTTTGTCGTTGTCGATCTTTTCGGCATTCATAAAGATCTTCAGCAGGTGGATGGAGGAGATGGCCACGATGGATGCCGCCACCTTGTTCTTGAGGCTGGCGGTGTCCAGCTTGCCCAGCCAGTTGAGCTTGTCGTGACCCTCGTCCAGGTCGATCTGGGAGACAAAGTTTTCATAGCCGGAAAACATCACCATTACGATCAGCCCCCCCACCAGGGAGATGTCCACCAGGGACAGCACCAGCAGGATCAGGTCCATTTCCGACACGGTGAGGATATGGGGCAGCACATGGATCAGTTCGAGGAAGAACTTGATACCCAGGGCCAGCAGCGCAAAACTCAGGCCCAGGTAGATGGGGGCCAGCAGCCAGCGGGCGGAGTACAGGGAGCGTTCAAAAAGGCGTTCCAACATAGAGCTGTTACCTGTGTGGCATGTCGGGAGTGGGAGATGGCGGGCTATTCTACGCAACCCTTGTGAGCGAATCGAGCCCACAAATCCACTGCTGAAAGCTGCTATCATTTACCTGGCTTGTGACAGGCCCAGCACGATCGCCCGACGCGGTGTCAATTCACTCACCAAGGAACCGAACGACAATCATGGGAAGGCTGTTACTGCCCATCGCGGCCCTGCTGATCTCCGATGCTCTGCTGCTGATCGGCCACGGCATCCAGATCACCCTGCTGCCCCTGCGGGCGGAAATCGAGAATTTTACCCCCACTGAGGTGGCCCTCACCGGCTCCTGCTATTTTGCCGGCTTTGTCATCGGCTGCCTGCTGGCTCCCCATATCATCCGCAGGGTTGGCCATATCCGCGCCTTTGCCGTGCTGGCCTCGGTGTTTTCCGCGGTGATGCTGATGTTCCACGGGCTGCCCGATTTCGAGGCCTGGCTGGTGCTGCGCTTTGTGGTGGGCTGCTGTATCTCCGGGCTGTACATGATTATCGAGAGCTGGCTCAACGACCGCGCCACCGCCGCCAGCAGGGGCACCATCCTTTCGGTCTACACGGTGATCAACCTGACCATGATCGTGGTGGGCCAGCAACTGCTCAATCTCGCGGAGCCCTCGGCGGCTACCCTGTTTGGCCTGGCCTCGGTAATGCTGTCCCTGGCCATTATCCCGGTCTGCCTCACCCTGTCCCTGGCGCCGGCTCCGCTGACCCCGGTGCGCCTGGATTTTCGCCGGGTGTGGGAAATTTCCCATGTCGCCATTCTCGGCGCCCTGGCCAGCGGCCTGGTGACCGGGGCCTTCTGGTCCCTGGGGCCGGTGTTTGCCCGGGGGGTGGGGATGAACACCGCCAACCTGACCATGTTTATGAGCGCCGTGGTGCTGGGGGGCGCCATCTTCCAGTTGCCCCTGGGCAGGCTCTCCGACAAGCTGGACCGCCGGGTGGTGGTGCTGGGCTCCTCCCTGGTGGGGGCCCTGCTGTCGGTGGCCATAGTGCTGTTTTCCTACAATCCCCAGGTGCTGCTGGTGCTGGCCCTGCTGTGGGGAGGCATGGTGATGACGCTCTACGCCATCTGCCTGGCCCACGGCGCCGACAATGCTGAGCCCCACGAATTTGTCCTGGTGGGCAGCTGTATCCTGCTGTTGTTTGGCATCAGTTCGGTATTTGGCGCACCCCTGGCCTCGCTGTTTATCGAATTTATGGGGCCGGGGGGGATGTTTGTCTACGCCGCCCTGTGCCAGGTGCTGTTCGCGGTGCTGGTGGCGGTGCGTCGCCATCAGCACATCAAGCCCATTATCGACGAGACCGAGCACTTCCGAGCCATGGCGGACACCTCGCCGGCCCTGTTCGAGTTGGACCCGCGCACCGAGGCAGAGGACTGGGACAACCAAAGTCCCAGCGCGGACGAGGGCCTGGTTGGCGAGGTGGGCCAGGATAAGGCCTGAAGGAGTGGCGACCGCGGCAGCCAGCTACTGACAGCTGATCATCGACCCCAGGTCAGGGCCAGGCGCCTGGCCAGGCCGCTGTCGCCGGCCCGCAGGGCCTCCCCGAGGGCGGAGGCCGACGGCGTTGGCGCCCTGTCATCCGCGGCGCCAAGGGCGGCCAGGATGGCGCTGAACAGGGCCAGAATGGGATTGCCCCCGGCGCGCCCCAGGCTGGCCAGCAACGCGCCGGTGAGCCCCCGCTCCCCGGCGGCGATGCGCTCCAGAACCGCCAGTGCCGGGCCGGGGTCGCCGCCCTCGGCGGCCAGGGCCGCCGCCAGGCCGAACACTTCCCGGAACACCGGGTCGATCTCGTCCCGTCCCAACTGCATGAACCTGAACAGCACCAGGCTGCTGCGGATGACGTTGTCTGGCCTGGGCTCAGCT
>CAZWUP010000031.1:0-17813 GCA_964637045.1 uncultured Porticoccaceae bacterium
ATACTCCGTGAGTGATCAGGCCCTTACTATAACCGGGCCGGGGGGCCTGTGCACGACCTGGCATTGAAGCTGCTTGTTTGCGATAGGATACCGTCGGATTACGCTTCGCTAATCCGACCTACACATACTTAAGGAATCTCTGATTATTTGTCATTGCGAGGAGCCTTTAGCTGCGAGCGCAGCGCGGCAGTCTGCGACGAAGACCCCACTATAACCGGCGCGAGGGGGATTGTGCACACCCTGAGGCGAACCTCACTACCGGCTACTACCCCTTGGAGCCCCCCCTGCAGGCGGGAGAGTCCGGGGCGGCCCCCTGCCACTCGGCGGGGCTGTAGGTGTGGATGGCCAGGGCGTGGACACCGCCGGCCAGTTCGTCGGCAAGTACCGCGTAAACCTGCTGATGACGTTTTACCTGGCGCTGCCCTGTGAAGGCATCACTCACCAAGGTTACCTTGAAGTGGCTTTCAGAACCTGGTGGCACGGAGTGCATATGGCTTTCGTTGACCACCTCCAGCAGGGAGGGGGCAAAGGCCGCCTGCAGCTTGTGTTCGATCTCGGTGGCGACACTCACAACTGATCAGCTCCCAGTATCCGGCTCAAACCTGGCCGCATCGATAATCGACCACAGGTGAATAACCCAGCCCAGCAGGATAATCCACAGCACTGCAGCCAACACAAAATGAACCAGAGCCATCAGTGGCCGGCCCTGGACCAATTGACCCAGGCCGGGAATAAAGAAGCTACAGATGGCGGCCAGCACATTGCCGCCGGAACCTTGACCGGCCACAGCTTAACTCATGCTCGCATTGATGGCATCCAGGGCGCGGCTGCCGGGGCAGAGATCGCTGGCGTTCAGGTCCCGCAGGGGCTTTTTCACCGTACCCTGGATCTCATGGAAGTCGGGGCTGTCCGGCTCCACATAGAGCAGGCCGGTCAGCACCTGGCCCTTGGCCTTGAACTCCTGAATGGCGCGGATGGCCTGGTTGCGATCCAGGGTATTCACCGAGTCATCCTTGTACAGATGGATGACGGAGCCGTCGTGGAGGGTGACCTCCTGGCTGAAGCCGGGCTTGTAGTCGGCGGTAATTTCCTGGCGCACCGGGACGAAGTCCATCTTGCCGGTGGCGGCGATATGCTCCCGGGCAAACTCGTAACCCTTGGTGGAAGCGGGGGTGTTGTTGAAGGTCACGCAGGGGGAAATCACATCGATAAAGGCAAACCCACAGTGGGACACCGCCGCCTTGATCAGCGGAATCAGCTGGTTCTTGTCGCCGGAAAAACTTCTGGCGACGAAGGTGGCGCCCATCTGCAGCGCCAGGGTACAGAGATCGATGGGCTCGTAGGGATTGGGCACACCCTTCTTGCCTGCGGAACCCACATCGGCGGTGGCCGAATCCTGGCCCTTGGTCAGTCCGTAGCAGCCGTTGTTCTCCACGATATAGAGCATGTTCAGGTTGCGGCGGGTGACGTGACCAAACTGGCCGAGGCCGATGGAGGCGGTATCGCCGTCGCCGGACACACCGATATAGATCAGGTCCCGGTTGGCCAGGTTGGCGCCGGTGGTCACCGAGGGCATGCGCCCGTGCACGGAGTTGAAGCCGTGGGACTTGCCCAGAAAATAGGTGGGCGTCTTGGACGAACAGCCAATCCCGGACACCTTGGCCACCTTGTGGGGAGGGATGGCCAACTCGAAGCAGGCCTGGACAATGGCGGCGCTCACCGAGTCGTGACCACAACCGGCGCAGAGGGTGGACAGGCTGCCCTCGTACTCGCCGCGGGTGTAGCCCAGCTCGTTGACGGGCTGCTGGGGATGACGAAAACTGGGTTTGATATAAGTCATGGCATTAACCGGTCTTGCGACGAATGGGAGTCACCGAGGCACCGCCCTTGAGGCCGTGCACCTGGTTGCGAATATGTCTTGCGGTAATCGGCATGCCATTGTAGTGGCGCACCAGGATCAACTTCTTGGGATCGATATCGAGTTCGATCATCAGCATCTTGCGCAGCTGACCATCCCTGTTCTGCTCCACCACATAGACCTTGTCGTGGGCGGCGATAAAGTCTTCCACCTCCTTGTTGAAGGGGAAAGCCTTGATCCGCAGGGCATCGATGTGGTGGCCTTCCGCCGCCAACAGGTCGAGGGCCTCCCGGGTGGCGGCGGCACTGGTACCGAAGTAGATCACCCCCTCGCTGGTCTTCTTCGCCGCGGGGATGATTTCGGGGGCGGGCACATACTGCTTGGCGGTCTCGAACTTGCGCAACAGGCGCTCCATGTTCTCCACATAGACATCGCCGTCCTCGGTATAGATGGCGTATTCGTCCCTGGATGTGCCGCGGGTAAAAAAGGCACCCTTGGTGGGGTGGGTGCCCGGATAGGTGCGGTAGGGAATACCGTCCTTGTCCACATCCAGATAGCGGCCGAAGCGTTCCTGCATAGTCTCCAGCTCGGACTCGCTAAACACCTTGCCCCTGTTGTACTCCTTGCTGTCGTCCCACTCCAGGGGCTCGCACATATTGTCGTTCATCCCCAGGTCGAGATCGGTCATGATGATCACCGGGGTCTGCAGGGCGTCCGCCAGCTCAAAACTCTCGGCGCCCATCTCGAAGCACTCTTTGGGGGTGGAGGGAAACAGCAACACATGCTTGGTGTCGCCGTGGGAGGCGTAGGCCGCAGCGAACAGGTCCGACTGCTGGGTGCGGGTGGGCATGCCGGTGGAGGGCCCGGCCCGCTGCACGTCGATCAGCACCACCGGCACCTCGGCAAAATAGGCCAGGCCGAGGAATTCACTCATCAGGGATACCCCGGGACCGGAGGTGGCGGTGAAGGAGCGCGCACCATTCCAGTTGGCGCCCACCGCCATGCCGATGGCCGCCAACTCATCCTCGGCCTGGGCGATGGCGTACTTGCGGTCACCACTGCCGGCGTCGATGCGCAGCCGCTTGGCATACTTTTCAAAGGCGTCCACCACCGAGGTGGAAGGGGTAATGGGATACCAGGCGGCAACCGTGGCGCCGCCGTAAACACAACCCAGGCCCAGGGCGTCGTTGCCCTCGATAAGAATGGACTTGCCCGCCTTGGTGGAGCGCTTGAGGCGAATGCCGATGGGGCACTTGAAGTGCTCGGAGGCGTACTGGTAACCCAGCTCCAGGGCATGAATATTGGACGCCACCAGCTTCTCCTTGCCGCGGAACTGTTCGCTGAGGAGATCCTTGAGCACGGCAAAGTCGAGATTGATCAGGGCCGACAGGGCGCCCACATAGATCACGTTCTTGAACAGCTGGCGCTGCTTGGGGTCGGCGTACTCGCGGCGGCAGATATCGGTGAAGGGAATGCCCAGGTAATTGAGGTCGTCCCGGTGGTAGCGCAGATCCAGGGGCTTGGTGTTGTCGTAGATAAAGTAGCCACCCGGCTCCAGGCAGTCCACATCCTGCTTCAGGCTCTGGGGGTTGGTGGCGACCATGATATCCACCCCGCCGCGGCGCCCCAGGTAGCCCTGCTCACTCACCCGCACTTCGTACCAGGTGGGCAGACCCTGAATGTTGGAGGGAAAGATGTTCTTCGGCGACACCGGAACACCCATGCGGAACACCGCCTTGGCAAACAGGTTGTTGGCACTGGCGGAGCCGGTGCCATTGACGTTGGCAAAGCGGATGACGAACTCGTTGACGGATTCTATACGTTGCATAAAGGTGCAGCCTTGGTGACTTCGTAAAGGAATTTCTGCATATCCCAGGCAGAGGTGGGGCAGCGTTCAGCACACAGGCCGCAGTGGAGACAGACGTCCTCGTCCTTGACCATGACCCGACCGGTTTTCAGCTTGCCGGACACATACAGGGGCTGATCCAGGTTGGTGGCGGGAACCTTCAGACTTCCGCGCAGGGCCTCCTCGGGAGCATCGTCGATAAAATTGATGCAGTCGGTGGGGCAGATATCCACACAGGCATCGCACTCGATGCAGCGGTCGTCGCCAAACACCGTCTGCACATCGCAGTTCAGGCAGCGCTCCGCCTCCCGGTAGGCGGTGGCGACATCGAAGCCCAGCTCCACCTCCATCTTGCGGTCCTTGAGGCTGACGACCTTGTCGGCATGGGGCACCTTGTAGCGGTCGTCGTCATCCACCTGGCTGTCGTAGCTCCACTCGTGAATGCCCATCTTCTGGCTCACCAGGTTGGTGCCCGGGGCCGGGCGGGCGCTGACGTCCTTGCCGTTGCAGAACAGATCGATGGAGATCGCCGCCTGGTGGGCGTGGGCCACTGCGGTGATGATGTTGGCGGGGCCAAAGGCGGAGTCGCCGCCAAAAAACACCTTGGGGTTGGTGGACTGGAAGGTGACGGTATCCAGCACCGGCAAGCCCCATTTGTCGAACACGATGCCGATATCCCGCTCAATCCAGGGAAACGAGTTTTCCTGACCAATGGCCATCAGCACATCGTCGCAGGGGTAGAACACCGGCTCGTCCTCGGTGGGCACCAGGGAGCGGCGACCCTTGTCGTCGTACACAGCCTTGACCTTCTCAAAGCGCATACCCACCAGTTTGCCGTCCTCCACCACGAATTCCTTGGGCACGTGGTTGTCGATGATGGGAATATCCTCATGGATGGCGTCTTCCTTCTCCCAGGGGGACGCCTTCATATCCTCGAACGGGCTGCGCACGATAACCTTGACTTCCTCGCCGCCGAGACGGCGGGCGGTCCGGCAACAGTCCATGGCGGTGTTGCCGCCACCCAGGACGATCACCTTCCTGCCGATGGCGGTCTTGTGCTCAAAGGCGACGCTGGCCAGCCAGTCGATACCGATATGAATATTGGCATCCGCCTCCTGGCGTCCCGGCAGGTTCTTCAGATCGCGGCCACGGGGTGCCCCGGAACCGACGAAGATGGCGTCGTAGTTCTTGTCGAGGAGACCCTTGAGGCTTTCGATATAGGTGTTGAAATGGGCCACCGGACCCATGTTCAGGATGTAGTCCACCTCCTGGTCCAGCACCGACTCGGGCAGGCGGAAGGACGGGATCTGGCTGCGCATAAAGCCGCCACCCTTGATCTGGGCGTCGAAGATATGCATCTCATACCCCAGGGGTGCCAGGTCCCTGGCCACCGCCAGGGAGGCTGGGCCGGCACCCACCAGAGCGATCTTCTTGCCGTTCCGGGTCTTGGCTTTCCTGGGCAGCCGCTTGGCGATACTGTCGTCGTCCTTGTTGTCGGCGGCGACCCGCTTGAGGCGGCAGATGGCCACCGGCTCTTCGTCCACCCGGCCGCGGCGGCAGGCCGGCTCACAGGGGCGATCGCAGGTGCGACCCAGGACGCCGGGGAACACATTGGATTCCCAGTTGATCATATAGGCGTCGTCGTAGCGGCCCTGGGCGATCAGCCGGATGTACTCCGGCACGGGCGTGTGCGCCGGACAGGCGTATTGGCAGTCGACAACTCTGTGGAAAAATTCCGGATCCTTGATGTTGGTAGGATTCAAAAAACGATACCCCCTGGCATGCGTCTGTTATTTTCAGACAGGTGCAGCCTGACAAGGCTGCGGTCGGGGCGCATTTAACCAGAAACTGACCCAAAAAGAAAATAAAAATGGCTCTCGAAGGTGGGGAAACCCAGGGTTTTTTGGTCGCAATATCATCTGGTTATAACGGCGCGCAAGGCTTGTACCCACATCCCAGGCAAGAGCCGCTGCGGGCATGAATTATACCTGACACCCCACCCCCCTGTATGGGCATTGCCGGTGTATGTGAGTAACATGAGGGTGTCCACCACCAGGGCCAACGCAGTCAACAACCACAAACCTAGGGGCAACACCGTGAACCTGGAAAAAGTGATCTTCGGATTTTTTATCGTCCTCGCCGCCACCCTGAACTTCGGCTTCTTCACCGGGGATATCGACAATCCCGCCCACCACGATATCTACGAGCTGTTCGCCGCCATCGTCGTCAGCCTGATCGCCACCGTCCTCAAGCTGGGGGACCGCACCCAGATCGGCGCCATCCACCTGTCCACCAGCCTGGTGGCCGACCTGCAGCTGTTGGCGGCGGCCATGGTGTGGGGCTATGCGGTTCACGTCAGCGGTGCCGGGATGACACCGGAGCACACCGCCAGCGTGGTCTCCCTGTCCGGTGGCGCACTGCTCGCCAACGTGATATCGGTGACCTTTCTCATTGCCGAAACCATCATGCAACGCCGCTAAGGAGCCCGCCCCATGTCCCGGGAAGGCGACATCAGCACCATCTTTTTGGTCCTCCGGCGCCTGCGGCGCCCCCTGATCACCCTGATTGTGATTTTCTCTATCGGGGTGCTCGGCTTGACCCTGGTTCCCGGGCCTGTGGGGGACGACGGTGAGACCACCAGAATAAGCTTCTTCCACGCCTTCTACTTCATCAGTTTCACCGCCACCACCATCGGCTTTGGCGAGATCCCCGAAACCTTCTCGGAACAGCAGCGACTGTGGGTGATTTTCTGTATTTACCTGTCGGTGGTTGGCTGGGCCATTTTCATCACCGCCCTGCTGCGACTCTCCCAGGACGACAACCTGCGCAAGGCCATCCTCAACAGCCAGTTTGGCCGCGAGGTGCGCAACCTGCAGGAACCCTTCTATCTGGTGTGCGGCTACGGCGAAACCGGGCACCGGATCTGCACCGCCCTCGACCGCCTGGGACTGCGGGCGGTGGTGGTGGAAATCGACGCCAGCCAGCTGGCGGATATCGAGCACCAGCGCTACAGGTCCGACGTCCCCGGACTGGTGGCAGACGCCGCCAACCCGGAAAAATTGCGCTTGGCCGGCCTGACCCACAGGTACTGCCGGGGGGTGATCGCCCTCACCAACGACGACGCCGCCAATCTGGCGGTGGCCATTTCAGCCCGCCTGCTGGCCCCCAACCTGCCGGTACTGGCGCGGGCCGAAACCCGGGACACCGCCGCCAATATGCTGTCCTTCAACACTCAGCACGTGATCAACCCATTCCAGAAATTCGGCGACTACCTGTCCCTGGCAATGCACTCCCCCGCAGCCTACCACCTGCTGGTGTGGCTTACCGGACTGCCCGGCACCACCATAATCCGCCACCGGGATCCCCCCCGGGGGCACTGGATTCTGTGCGGCTTTGGCAACTTTGGCCGCAGCCTTGCCGAAGCCATCGCCCGGGAGGGGCTACAGGTTACGGTGATCGACCTGCTCCCCGAGCGCCAGGCGGAGCCCCACGACGCGGGGTTTCACTGGATCCGCGGCGACGGCACCGGCGCCGCCACCCTCACCGAAGCGGGGATTGAAAATGCCGCCGGCATCATTGCCGCCACCGCCAGTGACGTCGACAACCTGTCCATTGCCGTTACCGCCCGCCAGCTCAACGGCAAGGCCTTCGTCGTCCTGCGCCAGAACTCGGTGATCAACAGGCCGCTGATCGAGGCCTTCGAGGCGGACATCACCATGGTGCCCAGCGAGGTTGTTGCCCAGGAGTGCCTGGCCATTCTCACCACTCCCCTGCTGGCACCCTTTCTAGACGCCCTCCACGGCGCCGACGAGGCCTGGTGCAGCGACCTGCTGGACCAGCTCAGCGAGCGCTTTGGCGAGCAAGTGCCGGAAGTGTGGAGCATACGCCTCAATCTGGCGGAGACGCCGGCCCTCTACCGGTTGCTGATGCAGGGTCAAACCATCAAGCTGTGCGACATTTTCAGGGATCCGGCCCAGCGCGCCAGCACCCTCAACTGCCAGGCCCTGCAACTGGACCGGGACGACGATGACCGCCTGCTGCTGCCGGGTTGTGAAACCGCCCTGCGGCCCGGCGATGAGTTGCTGCTGGTGGGGGACCGCAGCGCCCACCGGGACCTGGAGCTCTCCCTGAGCAACGAGCACACCCTGCTGTATGTCTTGACCGGCAAGGACCTGCCAGGGGGCTGGGTGTGGGAGAGGCTTTCCGCGCTGCGCAACTGATGAGCGAACGAGCCCCGACCACCGCCGTCCCGGAATAGTCGCGGGCGCAGCCCGGGCCCGTCGCGGTTGGCATGGCGGTGGCCGGTGCTATACTCTTGCTTCCTGCTGACAATCCGCAAAATACAAGTCCGATGACCGTACCCTCCTCCACAACCTGTGCCGAAATCACCACCCCCGGCGGCCCCGAGGTTCTCAAAAGTGCGAGCCGCGACCTGCCCCCACTGGGCCCCCGGGAGGTGTTGATCGAGGTCGCCTGTGCCGGGGTCAACCGCCCGGATGTGGTCCAGCGGGAGGGCCGCTACCCAGCGCCCCCCGGGGCCTCGGATATCCCCGGCCTGGAGGTGGCGGGCAGCATCGTGGCGGTGGGCGCCGGGGTGTCCCGCTGGCGCCTGGGCGACAAGGTGTGCGCCCTGCTGGCGGGGGGTGGCTACGCCCGCTACGCCATTGCCGAGGACAGCCTGTGCCTGCCCATTCCCGGCGCACTATCGATGGCGGAAGCCGCCGGACTGCCGGAAACCCTTTTTACCGTGTGGTACAACCTGGTGGAAAAGGGCGAGCTCCAGGCTGGCGACCGGGTACTGATCCACGGCGGCAGCAGCGGCATCGGCACCACCGCCATTCAGGTGGCCAGGGCCCTGGGGGCCACCGTCTACACCACGGCGGGCAGTGGGGAAAAATGCCGGGTGTGCGAAGAGCTCGGAGCCGCCAAGGCCTTCAACTATCGCAGCGAAGACTTTACCCAGGTAAAGGCCCTCACCGACGGCAGGGGGGTGGATATCATCCTCGACATGGTGGGGGGGGACTATGTACAAAAAAACATCCACTGCGCGGCGCCAAAGGGCCGCATTGTCAATATCGCCTTTCTGCAGGGCTCCAAGGTCACCCTGGACCTGATGCTGGTGATGCTCAAGCAACTGGTACTGACCGGCTCCACCCTGCGCAGCCAGCCGCTGGCAGACAAGGCCCGCCTTGCCGGCGAGGTGCACAGCAACCTGTGGCCGCTGATTGCCGCCGGACAGGTGCGACCGGTCATTCACCAGGTCCTACCCCTGTCCCAGGCCGCGGAGGCCCATCGGCTGATGGAAAGCAGTCAGCATATTGGCAAGATCATTCTCGATTGCACTCAGTGAGTGCCGCTCCTCTTCAACCCTATCGACAGCAACCACGATGACCAACAACTCCCGCCTTGTTTACTCCACCGCCACCGGCCGCGTCACCCCAACCGCCACCAGGGAGGGGCCGCCCAAGGGCGACGGTATTGTCCGCATTCGCAGGGAAACCAGCGGCCGCAAGGGCAAGGGGGTAACCACCATCAGCGGCACCGAACTCGACGAACAGGCCCTGAACCAGCTGGCCAAGGAGTTAAAGCAACTGTGTGGCACCGGGGGCACGGTGAAAAATCATGTCATTGAAATCCAGGGGGATCACCGGGAGAAACTGCGCCTCGCCCTGGAACAGAAAGGCTTCAAAGTGAAGCTGGCGGGGGGTTGATGACTAGCAAAATAGCCCAGCCCTACGGCGGCTGGCCCTCCCCCGTCACCCCCGAGCTGATCACCGCCGGCAGCGTGGCCAGGGACTACCCCTGCCAGGTGGATGGCGTCAGCTATTGGCAAGAAACCCGCCCCGACGAGGCGGGGCGCACCACCGTGGTCGCCCGCCGCGCCGATGGCAGTCTGGTGGACCTGCTGCCGTTTCCCCACAGCACCCGCAGCAAGGTTCATGAATACGGCGGCCGCTGCTGGCTGGTGGCGGACCACAGCCTGTTCTTTGTCGCCGCGGAGGATCAGCGGGTCTACCGCCTGCCCCTGCCCGCCGAGCACCCGGCAGACACGGCCTTTGCCCCGCAACCGCTGACCCCGGAACGGCCCGGCCTGCGCTTTGCCGACTTTTGCCACCACCCGACGGCCGGACTGCTGATCGCCGTGTGCGAAGACCACGGCGCTGCCGGCGACGAACCCAGCAACACCCTGGTGGCGATTCCCGTGGACGGCTCCGGCTGCCGGGGCGAGGAGCTGCGCACCCTGGTGGCCAACGCCGACTTTGTCGCCTACCCCCGGCTGTCGCCGGACCTGCGCTCCCTGTGCTGGATTGCCTGGCACCACCCGCAAATGCCCTGGGACGGCAGCGAACTGTGGTGCGGGGACATGGATGACGGGGGCGAGCTCGGCACAGCCCGCAAGCTCGCGGGGGGCGCCACCGAAGCCATCTTTCAACCCGCCTGGTCCCCCGCAGGGGAGCTCCATTTTGTGTCCGACGCCAGCGGCTGGTGGAACCTCTACCGCCACCACAAGGGCGGCAATGAACCCCTGTTTCCGGTGGAAGCCGAGTTCGCCACCCCCCTGTGGAGTCTCGGCATGAGCACCTACGGCTTTGTCGGCGACAGGCACATCGCCACCCTGTTTACCCAGAGCGGCGCCTGGCACCTGGGGGTGCTGGACACCGCCAGCGGCCGGATGGCCATGAAGGCCACCCCCTTCAGCTGGATGGGCGCCCTCAGCTGCAGCGCCGATGGCGACATCCTGTTTATCGGCGCCTCCGCCACCAGCAGCGGCGATGTGGCCCTTGTCAGCGGAGGCGGGGAGTCGCTAGTCCGGCTGACGGAAAGCACCCCGGCAATCGACCGCGCAACCATCAGCATCCCCCAACCCCTCAGCTACCCCAGCGCCGGGGGTGAAATGGCCAACGGCTTTTACTACCCCCCAGCCAACAGCCAGCACCGCGGCCCCGACGGTGACAAACCGCCGCTGATTGTGATGTGTCACGGCGGCCCCACCGGCGCCAACTACGGGGTTCTGAGCTACAAGGTGCAGTACTGGACCTCCCGGGGTTTTGCCCTGCTGGACGTAAACTACCGGGGCAGCACCGGTTACGGCCGCCGCTACCGGGAGAAACTCAACGGCAACTGGGGTGTGGTGGATGTGGAGGACGCCGCCGCCGGGGTGGCTCACCTGGTGGGCCAAGGGTTGGTGGACCCCGCCAAGACCATTATTCGCGGCAGTAGCGCCGGGGGCTACACCGTACTCGCAGCGCTGGCCTTCAGCGACGCCTTTACCGCTGGCGCCAGCCTCTATGGCATCGGCGACCTGGAAGCCCTGGCGAGGGACACCCACAAGTTCGAGTCCCGCTACCTGGACACCCTGGTCGGCCCCTACCCTGCAACCCAGGACACCTACCGCCTGCGCTCCCCCATCCATCACCAGGACAGGCTCCACTGCCCGGTGATTTTCCTCCAGGGGCTGGAGGACAAGGTAGTGCCCCCCAACCAGGCGGAGGCCATGGTCAATGCCCTCAAAAGCAAGGGCATCCCGGTGGCCTATATCACCTTCGCCGACGAGGGCCACGGCTTCAGAAAGGCCGCCAATATCCAGGCGGCACTGGCGGCGGAACTGGCATTTTATCGCCGGGTACTGGCCATTCCCTCAGCGGAAACCTTGCCGGAAATTGAGATCCACAACCTGTGACTCAACCACAGCCACGGCGAGGAGTTGGAGGCTTTGGGACCTACACATAAGCCAGATGTAGCTATTCAGCACTGGCGCTCACTATCCTGGGATGTGAAGAAGTGCTGAATAGTTGCAGTCAGATTCAAAGGCTACAGGGCGGTGGTGGCCGAGGGCCGCAAAAAGCAGTAGCGAATTCATGGCGCCAGACAGTTGTGGGACAGCAGTGCTCCAGCATTAAAAATAATCGCCGAACGCCTCACCATAACCGGCGAAAGCGGCATCCACCTGCGCCCTGTCCAGGCCGAACTCCGCCAGGGTGAATTTTCTCCCACTCATATGTTGAGCCGGCGCCGCAATCCAGGCTTTCATGCGCGCCTCTGCCTCTGCGGTGAGGGGCAAATCGAAGCGGTGGTAAATGGCGCGCAAGGTGCCCATGGGGTCTTCGATCATGGCGCGGTGGGAAATATCAAACACTCGAGCATCGAGCAGCGGATCCCGGCGAGCCGCCAGGGCGCGCTGCAGGCCGGTGCCGTAAAACTGGATAAGCTCCCTGCCGGTGGCGATCCGCCGTGGATCCCCTTCGTTTTCGCCGCGAATGGTGGCGTACAGGCCACACATGGAGGGCATCAGTTGCGTCGGGTCGCGATGGGTCTGAACAAACACCGCGTCCGGGTACTCGGCAAACAGCGCCCCCAGGTCAAAGGTGTGAAAGGGGGACTTGAGGGTCCAGCGCCCCCTTGGGCCGTGGTGTTGCAACTGTTGCAGGACTTCGCGGTGCATTCTGTAGGGCTGTCGGTAGCTGGCGAAACGCAGCCACTGACTGTAGCGGGGCAAATGGCACAGCACCGACAGATTGGGGCTTCTGAAGTCCAGGGTCATCATGGCATTGCATTCATCCGGCAGGGTGGCCCCATAGGTGTGCAACCCCAACTGCACCACCGGATCGCTGGCGGCGGAAGCCTTGATGGCGGCATCCATCGCGGCGATGCGCGGGTCTCTGTGCCAGTCCGCCCTGTCGGCGGGCGGATACAGATTGGCGGTCTCCCACTGCTGCAACACCCTGGCGGCGGGGTCCTGCGCCAACAGGTCGACAAGGGCAGTGGTGCCGGTGCGCGGCAGACCGATGACAATAACTGGCGAGGTGATCTCCTCCGCGGCAATCGCCGGGTGTCTGCGCCGGTGATCCATCAGCTTCAAGCGGGTCTGGAGCGTGGCGTCAACCATGCCGTAGAGGGTTTCCCTCATCGCCGGCGCGATCTCCGACTCCTCGATCGCCGCCGCCAGCACTCTCAGACCAAGCAAAAAGTCGTCGCCGCCAAAGTCGTGCAAGCCGGTCGCGGCGCTGGCGTGTTCAAGAAGAGATTCCGCGGATCTGTGATTCATGATGAATTCCGTTGGTTTCACTGTTCAATGTTGGCGGGCAACGGCAGTGCCCGGGTGGCGCCAGACCAGGGCTCAAGCGTCGCAACCTGGCAACGGGAAAATGCGGCAATAAACCCCTGGCACTCAACTCCAACTCGGGATGACGCACCTCAATCATCCGGCGCACCCCCTCCTTCCAGCTGACGCTGCAGGGGCCCGACATGGCGCGGCGTTTGGTGGGATCGGGGTAACAATTGGGGAAAGCGAACTCCCCGGAGCGCACGAAGATGGGCTTGCGCCCCACCAGAGTGCCGATGTACTCGAACATCTCCTGCCAATCGACCACCTCGTCACCACCCCAATTGACAATGGTGGCGGGCACCGAAGCGGCCTTCAGGCAGGGCTCGATCTGGGCGACGATATCGTCTTCATGGATTGCGCCGATAATGAACGGCCCACTCTCCGGCATCAGCACGGTGCCGTCGTCAAGAAACCGGTCGAGGAAGATGCCGATCAGCCCGCCGTCGGTGGCCGGCCCACCGTACTGGACGTTCTGGCGGGCGATGGTGGTGGGCAGCCCGAGGATCAGCGCCGCCGCCCGCACCGCGCCCTCGGCCGCCAGCTTGGTCGGCGCGTACTGGCCGCCATAGCCGCCGCCGAGATCGTCCGTTTCCCGGTAGGCGTGATAGGGATCGGGATTCTGGGCATAGATTCCCGTGGCGGACACATGGAGAAACCCCTTGGCCCTGCGGCAGTGGGACATCAGCCGGGCACTGCCATCGGCATTGTCAGTCATCCCCTCTTCCGCGTTGCCCGGCATCACATTGGCGGCCACATGGACCACGTAATCGAAATCGTCCGGCAGCACTTGGGCGAGATCATCCCGGGCAAAATCGCCAACCACGGCGGTGATGCCGAGCTTTTCGGCCTCCTCCCGGGAACCCTCCCGAGTGAATCTGGCCAGCCCCCAGACATCGTTGGCCCCCGCCAGTGCCGCCGCTGCGGCACTGCCAATGCGGCCCGTCAGACCAGTGAGAAGAATCTTTTTGCTTTCCAGCATGTTGGCCTCGTGTAGTTTGGGTTATGAATTCACTTGCTCAAGTCCGCCTATCACATGGCCACCAGGCCGCCATCCACCGGCAGTGCGACACCCACCACAAAGGATGACCGCTCGGAACACAACCACACCACCGCATCCGCCTGCTCGTCAACGGTGCCGATGCGCTTGATGGGCAGAATCTGGGCGGTTTGCTCCGGGCTCTGGTTCAGGCCCTTGAAGCCCTTCGCCATCATCGGGGTGAGGGTCGGCCCGGGCAACAGCGCATTGACCCGGATATTCTGCGCGGCAAAATCAATGGCCGCGGACTTTGTCAGCCCCACCACCCCGTGCTTGGTGGCCACGTAGGACACCATGCCGGGCACCGCCACCACCCCTGCGCCGGACGCGGTGTTGACAATGGCGCCACCGCCGGCGGCAATCATGTGGGGAATCTGGTACTTCATGCACAGCCACACCCCTTTCAGATTGATATTGACCGCGGTGTCCCACTCCTCCTCCCCGCAGTCGACGGCATTGGTCCAGGTGCCGGGGTAGCCGGCGTTGTTGAAGGCGATGTCGAGCTTGCCGAAATGGGCCACGGTGGCCTCGACCATGGCCTTGATATCGCCGCCCTTGCTCATATCCGTCTCGATAAAAAGGGCGTCACCGCCGATTTCCCGGATGGCGGCGACCGTTTGCTCACCGCCCTCCACATTCAGGTCGGCGATGGCAACTTTCGCGCCCTCGCGGGCAAAGGCCAGGGCCGTGGCCCGTCCGATACCGGAAGCGCCCCCGGTTACAATGGCCACTTTATCCAACAACAGCTTGTCCATGGCACAACTCCAGATTTGCCACTATGGGCTGGCGAATGCGACATCGGGGTAGGAGCGCTCAACCATCCCGTAGGCGGTTTCGCCATCCCAGGTGTAACGCGCGCCACCCTGATGGAAGGGAAACGGCACCGGGGGCCGTTGGCCATCGACAACCCAGTCGCCAAACAGCGGCACACCGGCCTGGGTAAGGGTTGAATCGTGGCTGGTGCCGCCAATGCGGGTGATGCCAAGCTCGCTTTCCAGGACGATATCCACCGCCCCACCACTGGCGACAAAGCGCTTCATCCACGGCGCTTCGACAACTCGAGCGGGAATCATCCGCTGGCCGTCAAAGAGGAAGGCGTCATTGAACCCGCTGTTGTCACCAGCGCTGCCAGGGAAGGCCAGACTGCCGAACCCCCGGCCACTGGGAAACAGCGCCGATTGCCAGCAGTGGCCGCGAAATTCTGCCATCTCACGAACCCCGACGCGGTGAATACGCAGACCGGTACCGGTGAATTCGAGCGCTTGCTCACCCCGGATAGCGAATCGCCCGCGGCACCTGAAGAGCTGTTCGTGGCGACTGCCTCCCACGCCACCGATATGCTTGGCGGTGAGGCTGGACACGTTTTCGGCCTGGTTGCCTGCCGCGGCCTCCCCCGGCAACCAGGGGGGAACTGCCATGTCCGCAACCACGTCGATTGTCACTTCCCGGAGGGGGCCGCTGGTTATCCCCCTGGTCTGATCCGCGACAGTGGTTTCGTAGGCCTTGCCGCGGAAGGTCATCCGCCAGCGCCGCAAGGGCTCAACACACTCGAAGGCGAGCGGACCAGCCCCGAGCACCGCGGCCTGACCCTTGGCGTTCCCTGTCGGCAGGGCCTTGAATCCACCTGTGCCAATCAGCACACGGCCGTCGGGAAAGGCAATATTGGCCTGGATTCCCCGCTCATCCCATTGCGAGCCCACCGCCTCCAGGCAGAAACGGGGCAGACCAAAGCGGCCCTGATCGTCGGATATCCACATTGAGACACTTTCCCGCAGGTCCGCCTGCTGTGGCCGGGAGGGGAGAATCCGATCCCAGGCAGGATCGATACCCGCTGTTATATCCAGCGTCATAAGGGCTCCAGTAATTATGTAATTTGCCGCCGCCGATCTTTTCATTTACTTGGCCAGCCTGTCAACTAATTTTAAATCGACTGCCGCAATATTGGCTGACATAATGCCATCCGCCATTTACCGGAGGCTCACATGGGCGCGAAAAAAACCGACGGGCGCAGGACAAATACCCGCAAGAAGCTGTTGTACAAGGCGATACGCCTGTTCTGGTTGCGCGGCTATACCGAGGTGGGAATCAACACCATTGCCAAGGAAGCCAATGTTCAGAAGGGCAGTCTGTACTATTTCTTTCCCTCAAAGGTGGACCTGCTGGAGGCCTGTCTGGAGTTGATGTCGAGCCTGCACCAGAAAAAGTTCGAGGCCCTGAATCGACAGAGCACCTCCTCAAGGGAAGCGGTGCTCGGCTATCTCCACTGGTTGCTGGACACCCAGCTCAAGGCCCGGCAGCGCTATGGGTTTATCCCCGGCTTTTTATTCATGTCCATGGGCCCTACCCTGTTGACCGAGGGTGACAAGCTGTCGGCTCACTTTGCCAGGTCCTATGGAATCCACGTGCAGCAAATGCAATCGCTGCTGGACAATACCAGGGGAGAAAACAGCCCAACCTGTAGCGCACTTTCCGCGGCAAGTATCAACTATCTGTTTGAAGGGGCCATGTGGCGGGCGAGAATAACCAACAGCATTCAACCCCTGAAGGAAGCCATGACGGTCATCGAACAGCTGTTGAAGGAGTAGAGCGGCAGAGCCGTTGCCCCTGGGACGTCGGCATCACCGCCACCCGTAGCGGCCAGCTACGGCACCCGACCACTCGGTGATGTATTTGCTGATGGCGGCCGCTCACCTCTGCGCGGCGGGCACCCTCAGGTCAGCATCAACATGCCACCGTCCACCGGCAAGGTCTGGGCGGTCATGAAGTGGGCGGCATCGCTGAGCAGGAAGAGCATAACCGGGGCGAAATCCTCCATCGGATCGCCGAGCCTGCCCCCCAGGGGCACCGCGCCCGCCATCATGGCATCGTGACTGGCCAGCTCCTGGGGGTTCATCCGCGCCCGATGGGCCTCGTACATGGGTGTCCAGATGCCCGGCGCGACACAGTTGACGGTGATGCGGTATCTGGCCCACTCCTGGGCGACACACCGGGACCAGGCGAGCACCGCGCCCTTGGACGCGGAATAGGCGGCGCCGCCCGGCATGCCGCGGACGCCGGCGGCGGAGGCAAAGTTGACGATCTGGCCACCCTTGTCCCTCATAAAGGGGAAGATGGCCTGATTCATATACATGGTGCCCTTGGCATTGACGTCCATCATCAATTCCCAGTGGGCATCGTCGATGTCCTCCGCCGGCGCGGTGCGCTCCACTCCAGCGATATGGGCGAGAGCGTCCACTCCGCCGAGAATTTCCACGGCGCGACCGACGGTATTGAACACGGCGTCGCGGCTGGCAACGTCACAGGCCAGGAAGCTGGCCCGGCCCGGGCCGGTTCCGTTGGCCCTGGCCACCACCCGCTGTCCCTGGTCGGTTAGGACGTCGAGGGCAACCACCTGGGCCCCGGCGGCAACCGCGGCGAGGACGGTGGCCTCCCCCATCCCCCGGGCGCTGCCGGTGACAATGATGCGTCGATTGTGTAGCTGCATGGGTATTTTACCTCATTGCTGTCCGACAACTATTTGGCGACATGACTCCGGCACTGCTTGTTGCGAGGTAGCGCCCCCGTCGAAAGCTGTGCCCGGTGTCCGCGGGTCTGTTGATATCCGCGGTGACACAGGCAACCTGGCGGTGGCGGTCGACGGCGCGCCATTTGCCGACACCCCTGAAACCCTTGCCGCTGGCCATCGGCTACGCCATGTCCGCCACCGGGCACCACGAGCGCACCGCGGAGCTGTGCTCCGCTGCGGCGATGACTTCCTGAACATGGGTGGCCAGGTGGAAGTCGGGGGACACGGCGCTGCCGGTGAGGATGCCATCCACCAGACTCTTCATGGCACAGGCCATGGGGTATACCGGGTCCGGCACAGGCGACATCGAGGTGATCGCCAGGGACTCATGGCGGGTAAGGCGGTCCGGCACCGCCAATTCAACCCCCTGCTGGTCCATATAGCCACGGCTCTGGGTTCCCC
>CAZWUP010000032.1:0-951 GCA_964637045.1 uncultured Porticoccaceae bacterium
GGCCCACACCTTGGTGGTGGGCTGGGACGGGTAGCCGGCAGGCATCTCGACGCAATTTATTTGGGTTGGTGTACTACTCAGCACTACCGGTGGTGCGGGGATTTTAGGACTTGACAGCCCGCGCCCACTTTAAGAGTAATTTAATTCCTGTTGATGTCAAACGAATAGCCAATTTAAATGATCCCCGGGCCACCCCGTCGGCTGACCGGGAGAGCTGACGGCGGCGGGAATACCCACTGCGGGAGATGGGCAAAAGCCCTATAATTGCCCACCCCCACCCAACCCCCAGCCGAGATATAGACCATGGGTTTTACCTCGTTCGGCTTGTCCCCCGCCATCACCCAGGTGGTGAATGAGCTGGGCTATACCACCGCCACCGAGGTCCAGCGCCTGGCGATACCCGCCATTCTCGCCGGCCGGGATCTGCTTGCCACCGCCAACACTGGCACTGGCAAGACCGCCGCCTTCGCCCTGCCCCTGCTGCACAATCTGGCCCAGGGCGACCCCGCCCGCGGCAATCAGGTCCGCGCTCTGATCCTGGTGCCCACCCGGGAATTGGCACTCCAGGTGGCGGACGACATCAAAACCTACGGCCGCCTGCTGCCCCTGCGCACCCTGGCCGTGTATGGCGGCGTCAAGATCAATCCCCAGATGATGGCCCTGCGCAAGGGTGCGGATGTGCTGGTGGCCACCCCCGGACGCCTGCTGGACCTTTACAGCCAGAATGCCCTGCGCTTTCCCCGCCTGGAGACCCTGGTCCTGGATGAAGCGGACCGCATGCTGGACCTGGGCTTTGCCGACGAGATCGACACCCTTGTTGCCCTGCTCCCGACGCGGCGGCAGAATTTGCTGTTCTCCGCAACTCTTTCCGACGACATCCGCAACCTGGCGCGAACCCTGGTCCGCAACCCGGTGGAAATCAGTGTCACGCCCCACCAGGCCACTGCGGCC